>JBCDHX010000021.1:0-53092 GCA_038749535.1 Bacteroidota bacterium | reverse complement strand
TGTATTCTACTTTCTCTACGCTAAAGGGAGAACTCAGATTTAATAATTGCGCAAAAAATACACGTGATTGCATAGTACTTAATTGATTTTGTTTATCTTAATATAGTACCGCAATTTAACCATTGAAAATCATATTGAGCCTTAAAAACTCATACTCAAACAAAACGAACACCATGCCACATCTTCATCGCCGTAGATTCCTCCAATTGTCTGCCTGGAGCAGTGCTTTCTTAGGACTGTCTGCCGGAAAAGCATATAGCTACGACCAGATCGACGAGCGCATCGCTCAAATCACCACTGACCGACCCCAAAAAGGAAAAAATGTAATGGGACTCAAAGCTGCGCCTATGGAACAAGTGCGTGTGGCTTTCATTGGTCTTGGGATGCGAGGACCGGGACACGCCAAACAAGTCGCCAATCTTGCACCCAAAGCGAAAATTACCGCCATCTGTGACATCCGAGCAGAGAAGACCAAAGCGACGGAGAAAACGCTTAAAGAAATGGGGCAATCGCCAGCTACTTACTCAGGTACAGCAGAAGTTTGGAAGGAAATGCTCCAACGTGACGATATTGATATAGTCATCATCTCGACACCTTGGGACGATCATGTACCAATGGCGACTTATGCCATGGAGCAAGGCAAACATGTAGCGGTGGAGGTGCCTGCGGCGATGACATTGGAAGAATGTTGGTCACTTGTCGATACCGCCGAAGCTACACAGCGCAATTGCATGATGATGGAGAATGTCTGCTACGGCGATGAAGAATTGTGGCTGCTCCATATGGCGTCCAAAGGTGTTTTGGGCGAATTGACGTATGCAGAATGTGCGTATATTCACGATCTGCGTGAGTTGATGTTTAGTCAAGATGGCTATTACGATCAGTGGCGTATCCGACATCATATCAAACAAGATGGCAACTTGTATCCGACGCATGGACTCGGACCTGTCGCGCAGTATATGGGTATTTCGAGAGGTGATCGCTTTGATCGGCTAGTGTCGATGAGTAGCCTGGAAGCCGGACTGACGGCGCACAGTAAAACAGTGGAGTCGGACAATGAATTTCACAATCGTAGCGACTTCAAACATGGCGACGTGAATCAGACGCTCATCAAGACTGCAAAAGGGCGCAGCATACTCGTCAAACACGATGTTGTCACACCACGTCCTTACAATCGCATCAATGCATTGGCAGGTACGGAAGGCTATCACGAAGGCTATCCATCGCGGCTATCGCTGAAAAGTGAAGGCGGTCACCGTTGGCTAGCAGAAGAAAAATACAATGAGATGCGCAAGCAATATAAGCATCCTATTTGGGATGAGTTGAAAGAAGAGATTGCTAAAAACGGTGGTCATGGAGGTATGGATTTTGTGCAATTGTATCGCTTGATCGATTGTCTGCACCAGGGAAAGGCATTGGATATGGATGTGTATGATGCTGCAGACTGGTCGGTGGTGATTCCATTGTCAAAATTATCAGCGGAGCTAGGCAGCATCCCGATTCCATTCCCCGATTTTACCAGAGGAATGTGGAAAAAGGAGCGAATATTGGGTATGATGGAGAACGTATGATGCTCACCAACTTTCCAAAAATAGAGAACAAAAGTGCCGATTTGAAATTCATACAGTTGTAGTTGTTTTCTAACCATTCGCTATAAAATCTAATCATCTATGAACATCACCTATTACGGACACTCTTGTTTCGGTGTTGACTTCGGTGGTCATCGCTTGCTCTTTGATCCCTTTATTTCTCCCAATGAGTTGGCAGATAAGATAGATATAAGCAGTATTGAAGCCGACTTTATTTTGGTATCTCATGCACATCAAGATCATGTTGCTGACTTAGAGAAAATTGCCAAAAATACAGGTGCGATCATCATCTCCAACTACGAAATTGCCACTAGATATGGCGAAAAAGACTTTGACACTTATCCACTTAATCATGGTGGCAAAGCCCAATTCGCTTTCGGTACTGCCAAATATGTCGCGGCTATTCATTCTAGTAGCTACGCAGATGGTAGTTTTGGTGGGAATCCGGGTGGTTTTGTAGTCTGGAATGACGATCAATGCTTCTATTTTTCCGGTGATACGGCACTGACGATGGACATGAAACTCATCCCGATGACTTGCCCAAAATTGGACGTTGCTATTTTACCAATCGGTGATAACTTCACAATGGACGTGACGGAAGCAGCTATCGCCTGTGATTTTGTGAAATGTGATCGTGCAATCGGCTGTCATTATGATACCTTTGGTTATATCAAAATCAATCAAGATGAAGCCAAGCAAACTTTTGAGAGCGCGGGAAAAACACTACTTTTGCCAGCTATAGGCGAAAGCCTAACAATTTAGGGGATCGAATAAATGCTTTCCCTACCACAGTACTAATTTATGGGAAAAGTTATTGCAATTGCGAATCAGAAAGGAGGTGTCGGAAAGACGACAACGGCGATCAATTTATCCGCCTGCCTTGCTATTTTAGAGAAAAAAGTCCTTCTGATCGACTCCGATCCGCAAGCCAATAGCAGCACCGGTGTTGGTATTGATCTGAGCCAAGTGGAGGTCAGTATTTATGATTGTCTGGTCAATGAAACCGATCCGCATGAAGCCATCATCGAGACTGAAACGCCCAATTTACAAATCATCCCGTCTAGCATAGATTTAGTGGGTGCAGAACTGGAATTGGTCAATCAGTTTCGTCGTGAATACCGTATGAACAACTTGATCGAGCAAGTACGTGAAGAATATGATTATATATTCATTGACTGCTTGCCTTCTCTTGGAATCGTCACCGTCAATGCGCTCACAGCTGCTGATTCGGTATTGATTCCAGTGCAATGCGAGTTCTTCTCATTGGAAGGTTTAGGTAAATTGCAAAATACCGTTGGTCTTGTCAAGCGGCAACTCAACCAAAAACTCGAAATCGAAGGCATTTTACTTTCTATGTACGACAGTCGCTTACGACTCGCGAATATGGTGGTCAGCGAAGTACGCGAAGTCTTCAAAGATCAAGTTTTTGATACCATCATCCATCGAAATTCCAAAATCGGCGAAGCACCCAATTTGGGACAGCCCGTTGTTATGTATGATGCAGCTAGCAAAGGCACCGTCAATTTTCTGAACCTGGCAAAAGAGTTCCTGCATCGTAACAATGATTCCATTCGATTGAAAACTAAGGCGACAGCTTAACAGAGACATTAGATAATAGACGCTAGCTATTAGATAACTCAACAGATCGTTATGATCTCCTATCTTTAGCTAACGGGACTTTTTGTGCAGGTAATAAACTAATGAATAGTAGACGATATGTTAGTCTAACGTCTAAAATCTATTGTCTAGAATCTTAAAAGAAATGGCAAAACAAAGCAAACAAAGACAACAACTCGGGCGCGGACTCAAGTCGCTGCTCAACAATATAGAGTCGGATATTTCCAAGAACGAAGAGGTCGTCAAGCAGCTTTCGCACACGGTGGCAATGATTCCGTTGAGTACCATTGAGGTCAATCCATTTCAGCCGCGTGTAGAATTTGACCAAGAAGCGTTGGATGAATTGGCTAGCTCGATCAAGACATACGGACTTATTCAGCCGATCACTGTCCGACGCGTCGCTGACAATCAATACCAGTTGATCTCGGGAGAGCGTCGGATGCGAGCATCCAAATTGGCAAAGCTCAAAGAAGTGCCAGCCTATATCCGTTTGGCAGACGATCAGGAGTTAATGGAAATGGCGTTGGTAGAAAATATCCAGCGGCAAAACCTGAATCCTATCGAAGTCGCTGTGACGTATCAGCGATTGATCGAAGAGTTCAATTTGACGCACGAAAGTATGTCAGATCGAGTAGGGAAGAAGCGAAGTACAATCAGCAACTCGCTCGGCTTACTACAACTACCGCCCGACATCCAAAAAGGACTCAAAGAATCCAAGATCAGTGCCGGACACGCCAAAGCACTGAAAGGTGTAGATGACATCGTGCTGCAATCCGCTTTGTACAAACGCGTGATAGAAAAAGGCTTATCAGTACGTGCACTGGAGCGACTGGTGAGTGATTTGAAAGCAGAGAAGACACCTGTTGCGACTTCCAAAAAGCCAGTGTTAAGCGCTGACTATCAAAACGTTCAGCAACAGCTATCCAATCACTTAGAAACCAAAATACAACTCAAAGTCAACGACAAAGGCAAGGGACAAATCGTCATTCCATTCAAAGATACTGCTGCGCTCAATCGAATTTTGGAGCTGATGAATGCCTAACACAACAGACTTGACAAGTCCGATCTAATGAATACACAGGCGAGGCACTGTAATAAGTGCCATCGCCTGTGTAATTTTTCAAGAGTCTGTTCAAATTTTTATCTTAGTATTTTCAAATCAAAACGAAACAATCAACTATGAACCGACGTCGCTTTGTACAACAATCTGTGCTGGGTAGTGCCGCGCTAGGTATTCCGGTGGGCTTGACAGCTCAAGAACATATTGCCGCCTCCACATCTTATGACTATCGCTTAAAATACGCACCACATTTGGGGATGTTCAAGCATCATGCGGGAGACGATCCCATCGATCAACTCAATTTTATGGCAGATCAAGGTTTTCGAGCATTCGAAGACAATGGTATGAAAAAGCGGGATGTTGCATTGCAAGAAAAAATGTCGCAGACTATGCAAAAAAGAGGTCTGGATATGGGTGTTTTTGTAGCGCATAAAATATATTGGCAAGAACCCAATTTAGCTAGTGGCAAACAAGACAAGCGCGACGAGTTTTTGCAGGACATCAAAGACTCCATAGAAGTAGCGAAGCGCGTCAATGCCAAGTGGATGACTGTCGTGCCAGGTTTTGTCGATCTGCGGTTGCATCCGGCGTATCAGATGGCGAATGTTGTAGAAACGCTCAAGCAAGCAAGTGCGCTATTAGAACCTCATGGCATCGTTATGGTGCTAGAACCGTTGAATTTCAGAGATCATCCTGGACTGTTTCTAGCAGAAAGTCCACAGGCATATATGGTGTGCAAAGCGGTCAGCAGCCCGTCCTGCAAAATACTGTTTGACATCTATCATCAGCAAATAACAGAAGGCAATTTGATTCCCAATATCGAGATGACTTGGGACGAAATCGGTTACTTCCAAATTGGTGACAATCCCGGGCGTAAAGAACCCACTTCTGGCGAGATCAACTACAAAAATATCTTCAAATATATTCATGAGCGTGGCTTTGAGGGCATTTTAGGTATGGAACATGGCAATGCACAAGCAGGAAAGGACGGCGAAATGGCACTGCTAAAAGCTTATCAATCCGTCGATCAGTTCTAGAGTCGGTGAAACTGATTGTAATTGTCAGTGTATTTACTTTTTTTACTTTTGCGCCAACCTTATGAACGATCAGTTGTGTTATAAGGAGCAAAAAAACGCTGAACAAAAAAATAGGAGATAGCTATGGCAATTATAATTACGGATGAGTGCATCAACTGTGGTGCTTGCGAGCCGGAATGCCCCAATAATGCCATCTATGAAGGTGGTGTAGAGTGGAAAATGGCAGATGGCACAGGTGTTAGTGGCACTTATGAAATAGAAACAGGCGAAGCGATAGATGTACAAGCAGAGCAAGCCCCTATAGACGAAGACGTCTACTACATCGTGCCGGATAAATGTACCGAATGTGTTGGTTTTCATGAAGAGCCACAGTGCGCTGCCGTCTGTCCGGTTGATTGTTGCGTACCCGATCCTGAACGAGAGGAGACGGAAGCAGCATTGCTTCATAGAAAGGATCGACTGCACCTGTGATACGCATTGGCGATTGACTGTTGCGAAAATATGGGCTGAAATTAGGTTGTTTTGTACGACTTGATTTCAGCTTTTTCAGTTTTTATCTCCGCCTGTCCAATAAGTCTTTAGACCTTCTATCATTATGTCAGCTACCTTTAGCTTCCCTAGTCGAGAGCATCTCAAAAGTCGAAAGAAAATCCAATATCTTTTTTCTAACGGACAGTCTTGTGCTGCTTATCCAATCGTTCTTGTTTGGTCGGTCACTGACGAAAGTGATGCCCATATCCAAATGGCGGTTAGCGTTTCCAAGAAGAAGTTCAAAAAAGCAGTAGATCGCAATCGACTCAAGCGACAGCTACGGGAAGTTTGGCGACTCAACAAAGCTTCTATCATAACGCAAGCTAAACAACAAAACCAATATTATGCTTGTATGCTTATCTACACCGCGAAGGAACATTTGCCCTACGACAGACTCAACAAAAGTATGATTAAGGTTATCAAAAAATGGTCGTCTGCTATTGGGTGAAATTTAATATTGAGCAGCTATGAAAAAACTATCGGGAACTATCGGATTGCTGATATTGCTAGGAGGAGTGATTTTCTTTTTTATCGCTCGAAAGTACGTGCAACCTGACATCATTCAAGGAGATCGTGCGCCGAATTTCAACACGACGCTACTCAATGGTGAATCGTTCGAGTTGGCAGACTTGGAAGGTAATTATGTATTGCTCGATTTTTGGGCAAGTTGGTGTGCGCCATGCCGAAAAGACAATCCCAACTTAGTCAATCTTTATCAGCAATACCACAACCAAAGCTTTCAAACAGCCGATAATTTTTACGTCGTCAGTATAGCTTTGGAGCGACGAGCAGGTGCTTTAGAAAAAGCCATTGAAAAAGATGGATTGAGCTGGAGCTATCACACCACAGACTATCAAGAATTTGATGGCGCGATACCTGTGCTATATGGCATTCGTTCGATTCCAAGCAAACTATTTTTGAATCCTGAGGGCGTCGTCATCGCCGTCAATCCGAGTGCAGGTGAGGTTGCTGAGCGACTGGAAGAGGAGCTGGTCGCTATGACCACCAGTAAAAAAGCCGAATAGTATCGCGTACTACTCGGCTGTATTTTAAGAAGATGATTTTTGTATCATCTTTTATCCTTTTCTGTTCTAGTTATGAACAGCAGCACCATTTTTCTTGGCATCGCCTTTCTTCATTTCCTCGCCTAGTTTCTGAGAAGCCGCAAAAGAAGTTACCATTTGCGATAGCATATCAGAGCCGGCAGTTGGTGTATTCGGCAATAAGATCAAGTTACTATTTGAGTTTTCACCCATTGACTGCATGGTGTCATAATGTTGTGTCACGACGATCAAAGCAGATGCCTCTTGAGAGTTAATGCCTACTTTATTCAACACTTCTACAGACTCTTCTAGACCTTTTGCGATTTCGCGACGCTGGTCAGCGATACCTTGACCTTGCAGACGCTTGCTTTCTGCTTCTGCTCTTGCTTTAGCGACGATGCGGATGCGATCAGCCTCTGCTTCATATTCTGCTGCAAGTTTCTGACGCTCGGCTGCGTTGATACGGTTCATCGCGATCTTTACCTCTTCATCCGGGTCGATGTCAGTTACCAGAGCTTTGACAATACCATAACCATAATCATTCATCGCTTCTTCTAGCTCACGACGGATGGCAACTGCAATATCATCTTTTCGCTCGAATACGTCATCTAATTTTAATTTTGGAACTTCTGCACGTACGACATCAAATACATAAGACGTGATCTGTCCGGTCGGATTATCTAGCTTATAAAAAGCATCATAAATCGAATCAACTAAGACTTTATACTGTACAGAAACATTCATACGTACAAATACATCATCTTTTGTTTTGGTTTCTACGCGCACATCTAGCTGCTGAATTTTTAGGCTCAAACGACCTGCCACTCTATCCACAACAGGAATTTTAAAATGCAGACCTGAAGGTTTGATACCTGCAAATCTACCAAATCGCTCCATCACTACAGCTGACTGTTGCCGCACTGTAAAGATGCCTTGAAGTATGACAATAAAGGCAATGATACCCAAAATAATAATAGGAAGCTCTATCATAACTATTCTAAATTTTAAGTGAATCTGAAGGATGAAAGATGTAGCTCTTTTCTCACTTCTTTTAATATGTATAAATATACATTTTTTTACGGAAGGTTCGATAAATTATAGACATTCATTTTGAAAAAGTCGATGAAATGACAAAAATCGTCAGACGTATATATCTCTTATCTGCACCTCAGCAATAAGAAGTAAAGAATCGCGTTTCGATTCATATTATATTTCAAGCAAATATACTAGTTTTGTCCCCTCACTTGCTTATTCATCCGCACTACCGCTACTGATATTTTTTTAAATAATTTGACTCTATTTTGGTGAATACCAACATAGTAACCTAACTTTACGTAGGTTATACATATAAAACTTTTAAAATATATTCTAATCTAGCACACTACATTGCTAACTTAAAGTCGTACCATGAATCGGTTATTTACAATTACATTTCTGTTTTGTCTGCTTGCGGCGACGACCCAGGCACAGCGTTATGCTGAACTAGGTGGTTTCTTTGGTATCGCCAATTATCAAGGTGATTTGGCAAACAGACCAGTCGAGTTTCGAGAGACAAAGTACTCCTTTGGTGGCTTCGCTAAGTACCACTATGCCAATAAACTGCACTTCCGCGCTCAACTCTATTATGCACGCATTTCGGGAGATGATGTGCATGCGCCCGATCCTGGCATTGTGATTCGTAACTGGCGATTCACATCAGATCTAGCAGAGGCTTCTATTCAAATGGAGTGGTTACCATTTGCGAAATATCGCTTCAATAAGGTCGGTCTTTTTCGACCTCAGATCAATCCTTTTCTATCCATTGGTATAGGTAGTTCTTTTGCGATCAATAAGACGGTCGAATGGCAAAATTCCGGCCTAGATTTCTCTCGCTTGGGCATCAAATTTCCCGAGGAGGATGATAAAGACAACTTCCTTATTATCCCTGTAGGTGGTGGTATTCGCTTTGATGTGACGCAGTGGACGACATTTGCAGCAGAAGCCGGATGGCGATATGCCAATTCTGACCACTTGGACGGCGTATCCGCCAATGGAGATGGACTCATGAAAGAGCCAGGAGACAGAATCAATAAGGACTGGTACTTCTTTATGGGCTTTACGTTGAGTACCTACATAGGTGAGCAAGAAGACTTTGGATTATAGTCCGATCTACTTGAAAGTCAGTTAGTTATGCTTTAGTAGTGGCTGACTGATTTTCATTTTTATATATGAAAAAGCATACTCATAAACCAAAACTACAAATCCAATATTATACATTTCTCACTGTGAACATTCCGACTTTTACCCACCCGATGTACCCAAAAGTACACCATATTCAGCTATGAGAAAGCACCTGTAAGAAAACAGATGATTTAGTCATCTCAATTTCGTGCAACCAATTTAAGTATTCGGATATTCAGCCATTCGCATCAGTGAATGGAGTATATTTTGTCCGATCAAATAAAACAAGCCATGCTGAAATCCAGTCGTTACCTACTACTCTGCTACCTCATTTTTCTATGTACTGAAATCACATTCGCTCAAGTCGATCAATTCAACCCAAAAGGAGAAATTCAGATTGATGCGGAACTCCAACACGCTTTTGAGTTAGATGCTGCTCGCTTAGCACTTCGACTTTCTGAAAATCTGAAACAAGCGGACATAGAATTGCAACCGCAACAGTGGCAACGTTACTACGATCTGCTAGTCAGTATTTATCAGCAGGATGAATTGTCGCGAGAGCTTGTCAATTGTGGCATACATACTACCGCCAATCCTTCCGTTGATTATATCGAATTGATTTATCGTAGAGATGTCAATTGGGCGAAACCATTGCAAGAAGGTGTGACCAGTACCAATGAGTCGACGATCAATAAGTTGATGGAAGAACGCAACCTCATCATACAGTCCAATGAAGCAGCAGACTACAAGCACGACGCGCTGGTCATGCGTGCAGCTCGCCCACTCAATATGTCGGCACTCATCAATGAACTGCAAGGTGTAGAAGGCATCAGTAGTATTAATTTATTGCGTCCTGCCGCTACTGATGTGGTGACAGATATTCAGATGGAACGCGTCAAAGGTGGCTGGAAAGTGGTCTACTTATTGCAGTATGAGGATAACAAAAACCATAGTTGGTCTTACTATATGCCAAAGACTGGACGCGTGAAGTTCATTAGTGAAAAAGGCGATCCGCTACCAGAAGGCTGGGCCTGTCATTAGTTGTTATGGGTTATGGGGCATGAGTCATAGGTTATAAATCATAGACTATAACCCATAATCCATGCACCATTATCCGTATTTTCTCGCGCCCATACTGACAAAGAAGCCGAGCATCATGGCGACAGAGCCTAGCCAAAACAGATTGATCCCTTGAAATTCGATAGCTTCAAAGACGATGAAGTCAGTTCGTGCCGCATCTGTCGCTATGCGTACGGGCACAGCATCGTTGATCTGACATTCTTGCAAGGCGATCAGTAACTCAGCTTGTTCCGTCTGAGGATCGATAGCATTGAAGCGAAAGTGTAGTCCGGCTTCCGCGACTCTGTCTTTTACATTCATCGGGCGATTGCCTCGAATCAAAAAGATAGGTTCTGCTTGATAAGTATTGTTCGCATCCGCAATATTCAACATGGCACCGACTGCGATGTCTCCCTCTTCTGACTGATAATCCGCATGCTCCGGTGAGCGATCAAATCCAGCAAACTGTACGATGTAGTCGCCCACTTGAATCGTTTCGCCTTTTTTGACTTGAAAAGCTTGATAGTTGAGGTCCTGCTCCAGCGTGATGACTTGATCGAGTATATCTTCTTCCAGTTTTGCTTTCATCGTCAACTTACCGATCTGGTCAGGATAACTATACACCATCTGACCACGAAGTACCAATGAGGGGCGCAACTGATAAGTCGAGTCTGGTGTGTAGACTTCTATCAACGCACCAGCACTAATGTCACCTTCCTGTGGATGATAGTCGGGATGTGTTGCTTGGCACTGAACAGAGATCAATTTCGCCTCATAATCGCGTGTAAAAGTGCTGTCCAAATCTGTCAATCGGAAAGAATCCCGAATGGTAAATGACTCACCGACCATCAAGCTATAGTCGATATAGCTAAGACTATCTTCTACTTGTTGTGCATACTCTTTGTCGAGTTCTATCTTAGGTAGATTAGCGACATGCGTAAAAATATCCTTGTGCAAGTAATGTTTAGTATCAGGATTGAAGGCAGTCAGGTTATCAAACTCTTTGTTGTACATCACATTGGGATAGACATCGAAGGTTTCTACTACTTCATCATTTTCATCCAGCTTTTTGAAATTGATGTGGAAAGTACGAGTCACGTTATCCAAGGTATCGCTCAAGTAGGTCATCTCATACCCATTGGCTCGCATCGGATCACCTTTTAGCAGCAGTACATTTTTCTTCAACATATCCTCTTCAGACAGCAAACCACGCATCGCAAAAGCATTGTTAGAGATGTTGACTTTATTTAAACTAGATGCCAAAATACCAATCAGCATCACGCCGAAACCTAAGTGAGAAACGACTGAACCGAATTGCTTTTTATTGCCTTTGGCGAAAGCTAGGAGATAATCCAGATTGGCGACAACAGTAAACACGCCCGCTGCCAGCATCAAAATATACTGCCAAGCTACTGCATTGATCCAAAGTGTCAAGATATAAGTGATCGCCGCAGTCGCTGCAATACTGATACCTAGATGCTTCCAAAATTTTGTTTGCCACTTTCCAAAGTTGTGCTCTCGATAGCGTAGAAACTGAGCCAAACCGGACAAGAATCCAATAAACATCGCAATCCAAATCTGATATTTGTTGTAGTGCGGTATTGGATCGTTGAGAACGATACCTTCAAAGGTTGGGTCAAATATTTGACGAACTTTATTGTAGATCGGTAGCGATGTAGAGCCCGTAATTAATACAGAAGAAAACAGCAATACTAGCGTACCGATAAACATCCAAAACTCTTTGGAGGCGATGGCTTCTTCTTTTTTGATGCTTGGAATTTCCTTATTCTTGGCGACCATCATACCAATGCCCAAAATCAAAAAGAAGCTAACAAAAGCAATCAGTTGATTCTCCAATCCCATTTCTGTAAAAGCGTGAACCGATGTTTCTCCCAAAATACCGGAGCGCGTTAAAAACGTAGAATAAAGGATGAAAACGAAAGTCAAGATATAGAACAAATAGGTCGTGCGGATAGAGTAGCCTGTTGCATTGGCGATCAAATTGGTATGTACGCCGGCGACCAAAATCAGCCACGGCACTAGCGAAGCATTTTCTACGGGATCCCATGCCCAATATCCACCAAAATTCAAGGCTTCATAAGCCCAAGCACCACCCATCAAAATACCGATGCCTAAGATACCACCACTAAATAATGCCCATCGCAATGCCGGACGCAACCACTTTCTGTGCTCACCTGTCCAAAGCCCAGCTATCGCAAAACAAAATGGAATCGTAGTCGATGCAAATCCCAAAAACAATGTAGGCGGATGTATAGTCATCCAGTAATTTTGGAGCAAAGGATTCAGACCGCTGCCTGTAATTTCTTCTACATAGTTGGCATTATTGAAGAGCGGAATATTTAGTGTATCGCGCATCAACAACAAAGGATTGCTACCCACTTTAAACTCTTCAGTGATGTAAATACCCAAGATCATCGTCCCAATGAAGGCTTGCACCAAAGCCAGCACAGAAACTGTCGGTGCTTCCCACTTTTTGGCAGTCACAATCAAAATGACCCCCAAGATGACATGCCAAAACATCCAAAGCAAAAAGCTACCTTCTTGTCCTTCCCAGAAGGCGGAAAAGATATACCGAAACTGTAAATCGTCAGATACGTGAGCTTGGACGTACTGATATTCGTATTGTTTGGTAATCATCAGATAGAAAATAGATCCGATGACCACGAAAGTGCTCACACCATGTAGCAAGAACGCACCTCGCCCTAGATTGAGCCAGCCATCTGCTTCTGGTGTATCGCGACGCTGAGTAGCAAACCAATAAAAAATCGCTGCGGAGACACTAGCCACGAATCCGAGTACGATAGCTAGCTGCCCGATCCGACCAGGCAATAATGTTTCTCCTATGTATTGAATTTCGTTCATTTCTTTCAAGCTGTTAGCTCCTAGCTATGAGCTATGAGCAAACCGTTAATCAAATTGAGTTCAGTTATTTTTCTGAAATCAAGCTAATTGGAAATATTAAATTTTAGCTGCTGTATCTGAAATATAAGATGTCATGCTGAGCAGGCTAGTAGCTAAGTGCTAATAGCTCCCGATGCTCCCCAATACCGAAAGTTTTCGAGACGGGACAAACTGAAATAAGTTATGAGCCACTAGCTAAATACCGATAAAGTTAGATGCAGCTATGATAGCTGAAAAATACAAATACTATCCAATAGCGATGCTGTCAAGAGCTTGACGCCTCTACAACTTCCTCTGATTTTAAGTAAATTTCTTCGTCTTTGTACTTCGATGGACACTTCATCAAGATGTCTGTAGCGACAAATTCATCTCCTTTCATTTTTCCAGTCAAAACGACTTGTTCTGATCGCTCAAAATCTTGAGGTTTGCTCATCAATAAAGCGATCTTACGCTCTTCGCCATTGTTATCCTTTAAGTAAAATCCGGTATAATTCGGGTCGATAGCCGGGTCGTATTCGATGGGCTTGTCTTTGGACAACTGACCGACGATTTTTACCTTTTTGGTGGTACTCGCCTCTGCAAATGAAGAGTAAGTGCTCACGTCTTCAGAAGCCGTCAGTATCAAAGCGATAGCTACGCCGATCATAGCAAAAACGACGATATATACTTTTTTCATAATCTACTTCAGATTTATTATTGGTACAGTAGAATGTGTAAAGAAAACATCTACTAACCTCTTTGGTTAAGCAAAATTAGTGGTGGAAAGTCACCCGTTGTTCATATCTTAGTCAAAAGCTCGGCAAATGTACATTTTTAGGTTCAAGCAATTTTCATTCGATTCTTCTTTCTGAATATCTACCAGTTTTCCAGTCGCATACTCAGTTCTTGATTGGGGCGATCAAAGGTAAATTTGACTTCATCGTAGCTGGGTGCTCGCCATTTACTCTTGGGTTTGCGAGAGAAAGCATAGGGTTCTTGAGGTATACCGACTAGGCTCTGGTCGAGCTGTCCATTGTTGTTCTTGTCATGGAAAACGGCAATGGCATAAGTGCCAAACGGTAAGTCATCGGCTTCTAAAAGTAGACTTCCTGTATGATCTATCTTTTGCCCCAAGATGCGAACAGATGCTGTTTGTTGCAAAAAATCCTGCTGCGAAGTATAGATGCCCAGCCACAATTGTCCTTCTGTGCTATTGATATTGTCAACTCGAATGATGAGAGCCGTTTTTTGCTCACCGGGAGAGATGAAAGCCATTAGAACGGCACACAGTAGTATGATACTTATTCTTGTCATAACATCAGGTTGTCGACTATTAGATACAAAACGAATGCTTCCCATTTTATATGCTTTATGAATTGTTAATGCTGCCTCTCATCTTCCAAGTAGTCCTACATTCAGCACTTCTTCAACAATCTTTTGTGTGTTGTGTTACCAAATCACAACTGTCATTGTTTTATCACAAATTCTAGAAGAGTGGCTCGTCATTTTGGCGAACACATCATTATGAAATACGCTCGTCCCACCTCTTTTTCGGAAACTATAGGTTCTAAGCCGACCTTGCTATTCATAATTATGGGTGGCTTTTTCGTCACCAATGCGCTCATCGCTGAGTTCATGGGCGTGAAGATCTTTTCACTAGAACGCGTATTCGGATTAGAACCGAGTGCTTTTACTTTTTTGGGCGAATCGGGACTTTCTTATAATCTATCCGCAGGCGTTTTGTTGTGGCCCATTGTATTTGTGATGACGGATGTGATCAATGAGTATTTTGGCAAACGTGGTGTGCGCATTCTGACTTATCTGACAGTGGGGTTGATCGCTTATGCGTTTTTGATGTACTATATGGCTATTGGTTTGCCTCCTGCCGATTTTTGGACGACTTCGCATATCGACGGCATTAAAGATCCTGCGCAGCAAGCAGTTGTCAAAGAGCAAGTGGGCAACTACAACTATGCTTTCCGGCTTGTTTTCGGGCAAGGCATGTGGATAATTGTGGCTTCCATCACTGCATTTCTGACAAGTCAGTTGATTGACGTATTCGTTTTTCACCGCATCAAAAAAATGACAGGCGAAAAATGGGTTTGGTTGCGTGCCACAGGTTCTACGCTCATTTCTCAGTTTATTGACAGTTTTGTGGTGTTGATGATTGCTTTTTATTGGGGTGCAGGGTGGAGCTTTCCAACGGTCATGGCGATTTGTCTTTTCCAGTACGCGTATAAGTTTACGGTGGCTCTAGGTATGACGCCGCTTATCTATTTAGCGCACTATGGCATAGATCGTTATTTAGGGGAAGAGACTGCACAGCGACTAAAAGCACAGGCAGCAATGAGCTGACTGTCAGTTACTTATCTTTCCCAAATGGTACAGTCAAACTCAACCAGGGCAAAGCACCACCGCCACCAAATCCAGTAAGAAGAGCATACAAACCATAGTCGATGCTTATCGAATTGCCGACCCATCGGCCACCTCCAGAGAATGCGATCGTGCCTCCATTTACAGGGACAATATAATTTTCGGACATCAGATAAGCGCGCTTGCCTATTTTGGTGATGCCACCAACTAGAATAATCGGACGATTTGCAAAATCTATTCCGGCGAAGCCATATCCTACGCCTATACTGATGTTGCGCTCCCGGCTACCAAATGAAGAAACGCCATATGCGATTCCGGCAAAGCCATTGTTTTGTGTGAAATCACCTCCGACTATGCCACCTACCAATGCTCCGGCAGCGACGGTGATCTTATCTGCGCTGATGGGAATACTTACTTTGGGTGTAATGAAAACCGGAGTAGGTGCGCCTGCGCCAAACAAAAAAAGTGGGACAAGTCCGCCACCAATGGAGAAGTTGTCAGTGATACCATAACTTGCTTGGTTATAGAAGACCCAAGAGTTCTGATAGTAGCCTTGTCCTTTTTTTAGGTTGTAGGCATTGGGGCTGAAAAAGTAACGTGTAGCTTGCGCATCATTGCTGCTTCGAGCTTTTGTCTTTGCAGCTTCTTTTTCGCTGATGGTCCGCATCAGCATGATGGTATTTTTAGGTATTTTGATATTGCCCAATGCCTTTGTTGCTAGCTCTACAAACTCATTGGTTTCTTGTACTTTTTCTCCAGTGTAGATATTGCCATCGGTAGTCTCGACTTGCCAGACCGTTTTCAGTGTATCTGACTGAGCAATAGATAGTTTTGATAAAAAGATGAGTAGCAATAAGCAAAGCAAAGGGGACTTCATGGTGTGTTAGTTTTAAGTCATTCACTGAGTTCGTGAGTCATTAAAACGTCATGGCTAACAAATATGTTACTTTTTGATGCTACTGATGAGGATGTAAATCAGCTCATTTTTGTCGCCTGTTGAAATGTCACCCGTTGAATGAATAAGTTAATACCGCTGAACGATAGCCTAGCTTGGAAAACAGACAAAAGCATTCACAGCTATCTTGGTTATTCAACGAGTGACACGATTAACGCTTTTTCATCATTTCGCGCCACCAAAACACGTCCATCCTCCAATACCTCAAAATCCCGTATTTCGCCTTTGATGGTCAAGCCACTCTCCACATTCGGTACAAACTGAAAGCTGCCTTTTCCATTGCCTTGAAGGAGCGTCGTATAACTTGCATCATAAATGCCCATTTCCGGTTTGCTGCGGTAGAAATTGCCACCGAGTAGTAAATCAGTTTGATCGTCCCCATTAAAATCAGCCAATTCTAAGGCATAGATAGGACTCAATTGTGCTGCCAAAGGCAAAGATTGTGCCTCAAAAGTGCCATCGCCGCGATTGAGGAAAAGGGTATGGTCTAGGGTGTTGATGTTCAAGATTAAGGTATTCTGCAATTCTGCTGCGGTGAAAATATCGGTGATCGCTTGCGACTGATAATTCTCGAATTTGAGGTACTTCTTTTTGAGGTGTGGCAATTGGGTAATCAGATCATTGCGGAGCGTCCAAGGGTAATCTTTACCATCGCACGTTTGCGTCAAAATCTGCTCGACTGAACCATTTTGATCGAAGTCATTGATGTATAATTTTAGAGGGAAAGTGGTAGACGCTTCCAATCGCGTATTGCGGCCCATATTTCCGACGATGATGTCCAAATCACCATCCTGATCGATATCCGCCGCTTCCATACAATGCCAGAAGCCAGTCAATTCACCAAAAGCAGCTGGCTTCCGAGTCAATTGACCACTCTTATTTTCAAACACTTGCAGGGGCATCCATTCGCCACTCACCACCAAATCATCATCGTCATCCCTATCTACATCCAGCCAAGCCAAATCTGTAATCAATCCCAAACCTTTCAACTCCGGTGCACGTTGCTGACTCACATTTTTGAATTTGCCAGTACCATTATTTTCTAACAAATAGATATTCATTGGGACACCATATAGAAATGGACGCAATCGAATGCCAACTGCTAAATCTATATCTCCATCCTGATCGTAATCAGCTGCAGCGACGCAGCCACTGCTTTCAAATTGAAAAGTCGGCAAAGTCTGCGGATCGCGCTCAAATTGTCCACGTCCATTGTTGCGGTAGAGTCGGTCGCGGAGAGCAGAGGAGCTAGTCGGAAATTCATTGCCGCCACTTGCTACATATAGATCTTGATCACCATCTCCATCCGCATCGAAAAAGACAGCATCGGTATCTTCACTGATCGCGTCGGCTTCAAAAGTAGATTGTGGAGAAAGTCGAAATTGTCCATTCATTTGCTGCAAAAACAAACTACCTGCCTGATCTTTTGCCCCACAGAAATAAAGATCCTCCAATCCGTCTCCATTTACATCTGCCTTAGCGATTTTCGGTCCTTCATTGGAGAGCATTTGAAACAATAATCTGTCTCGATTGAAGTCGGAAAAAGTATTTTCACGATGCGCAAAAGGAAAAGACTTTGATGTGGATGAAAACCAAGTTTCGCTGTCCATTTGATTTACTAAATCATTAGCTTTGGAAGCTGAGGCTTCTTCAACTGTCAAGACTTGATCGACATCGACATTCGACAATCGGCTGACTTTCAGAGAGTTCCAAATAACGACGATAGAATCAATCACCTCAATTTGTCCCAATCCAAAATGCAAACACGGCTCTACAGAAGACTGAAAACCTCGCATGGGCGCGAGTTCCTGATAAAATATCTGCTCATCGGCGTAGAGCATGACTTGTGCACCCAAGCCAAAAGTATTTGGAGCTTCCCCTTTGAGCTTAATGGACAACGTATGATGTCCTAATCGTTCTTTACTTTGATTGCGATAAATGAAAGGTGGCATATTGACATTGTTGACCACTAAATCTAGATCTCCGTCATTGTCCAAATCGCCATAAGCAGAGCCGTTAGAAAAGCTAGGTTCAGCAAGTCCTAAAGAATCGGCGAGATTTTGAAATTGAGGAATGCCAGATGTGTCTTGATGCTGTATGAATGCATAATTTGGTAAAGCTTCCGAAGGCATAGCGTCGATCATGGTCAAGATGGCACTTTCTTCAGTCTGCATCAGTTCGCGGACACGTTCAGGGCTGGAGTAGAAATTGACATAGTCTTGATCGAGTAAATCTTTGTAGATGCCGTTGGCGACAAACAAATCTTTGTATCCGTCAGCATTCATGTCAAAAATGAGTGCGCCCCAGCTCCAGTCACTTGCTTCTACATTGGTCATCCGTCCTATCTCGCTGAAACTGCCATTTGCGTTGTTGAGCTGTAATACATTGCGTCCAAATTGTTGAAAATAGCCACTTTCTAGCTTTCGCTGATAGGTTTCCCATCCTTCAAATTGGGCTTTGGTTTTGTAGCGATCATTTCGCTCCGGCAGCATTTCGGTCACAAATATTTCAGGATAACCGTCATTCGTCAAGTCCGCCATATCTGCACCCATCGATCCCATACTGATTTCGCGTATTTGTTCCTCTATTGCTTCGTGGAACGTCCCATCTTGCTGATTGATATAAAGATAATCTTTTTCGAAAAAGTCATTGGAGACGTATATATCTTGCCAGCCATCACGATTCACATCGCCTATTGTCACGCCTAAGCCAAACCCAATCTCGCTGCCATAAATCCCTGCTGCTTCACTTACATCTACAAAGCGATTGCCTTCGTTTCGGTACAATTTATTACCACCGTTTGGGTCACGGATATCTCGATTGGATTTCTGTAGATCGCTGCCAGTTCCTATGGAGCGCAAGGAATTGTTGAGCAAATAAGCATCCAAATCGCCGTCTTTGTCATAGTCAAAAAAGACCGCATGAACCGATAAGCCTTCATCCGCTATTCCCCAATTTTTTGCCTCTTCTTTGAAGGTGCCATCTTGTTGATTAATGAACAATTCATTGTAGCGATTCGGACCGCCAGGAGGACCTGATTTGCAGACGTAAATATCTAACCAGCCATCGCCATTTATATCTGCCATACTCACGCCTGTTGACCAAACATCTTTACACGCTACACCTGCTTTTCGAGTTACATCTTCGAATTGAAAGTCGCCCTGATTCAAGTACAGACGATTATCCACGGAATTGCCAGCAAAGTAAATATCGGTCAGCCCATCATTATTGATATCGCCGAGCGCGACACCTGCGCCGTTGTAGAAGTTGCGGAAGGTGTAGGTATTGAATTCTTCGGTTTGGCGGAGTTCGTTGATGAAGTCGATATTGGTGTGTTTGGGAGAGAGTTGCTGGAAAAGAAATGATGACTGCTGTGGCTCATTTTCACAAGCAACTACCATTACTCCAACGACAATAATGATATAGATTTTAGTCTGAATAGACTGTAGCATAGTATCTGATTTTGAGGGAGCAAAGATAGGTGGTTGAAAACTTCTAGTAAAATATCTGATAGAGATAGCAGTGTCACATTTCGCAGCTCTAGGGATAGCGTAACAAGTCTATTGATTATCAGTTGCTTGCGAATAATTGAGCCAAGCAAAAAGGAAGACCACCCAAAGATGATCTTCCCCACACAATTATTACTAAGTCGAATATAAGTATTTGTAATCTGAGTTAGTTTTTCACAAACTGTGTTTTGAACACAGCTTGATTGGTGCGCAACTCCACAAAGTAATTGCCATCCGTATAGTCTTGAGCGCGAATGCGGAAGTCATTCATACCTGGAGCTAAATCTACATTTCTGACTTCTTTGACATTGCCATAGACGCTGTAGATGACCAATTGTCCTCTAGTTGCCGTGGTTGCATTGACATCAAATCGTAGTTGAATATCTGTCGTCGCCGGATTCGGGAAGACTTCTAGATTGCTGACCAAACGAGCGTCTTCATCATCTGTATTTGCTCCACCTGTGGTACGAGTGACACTAACCGCTTCATCAGATAAATCGAAACAACCATCAGAAAGTGCAACTTCTAGTGCATTATCGCCCATCATGGCAGTCACCTCGCCAGTGTAAGACAATCCCCAAACCAAGCAAACACCTGCACCTGCTCCTTCGAAGTTGACCATATTCGCAGGTGGAAGACCTAGGATGATGCCGTTTTCGTCAGTTACGACATAAGCGAAATTTTCACCAGAATCGCCTGAGTGTGCGAACTCGACAACATCTGCCTCTCCATCACTGATCGTCGTAATTTCAATTTCAGTTGCTCCATCAGCCGTAGTAACAGTACCAGCTTCCGTCAACTCACGAACGACTGTAATCGGATTGGACAAGTTGAAACAACCTGCCAAATCTTCTGCATTATTTCCGGTTGCTAGACCTTCGATTTCACCATCATAACGCAAGTACCAGATCAAGCAAGTGCCCGGACCTGCACCATCTAGATCGAAAGGAGGAGAAGGCGGCAATGCCAAAATATTTCCAGCATCGTCTGTGATGATCCAAGCTCTATTCTCACCTTGAGAACCGGAGACGCTGACGTTTAAAGGATCGCCTATACCATCTACACAGATAGAAGCAGCCATTTCACCATTATCTAGTGCAATTGTACCACCGCTCACATCGCAGTCTGCACCATCGGCAGAACGAACAACTGTTACAAAGTTTTCAGAAATATCAAAACAATCATCACTCAATGCAAAGTCACCCAATGTACCGCCTAGCAAGTAATTCAGGTCACCAGTATAAGACACACCCCACACGCGGCAGATGCCTTCGCCTGCACCTTCAAAGTTGACCATATTGGCAGGCGGCGTACCGATGATAACATTGTTGTCGTCTGTTACGACATACGCAAAATTGGCATCTGAGTCAGAAATATGAGCAAACATAAATACATCGTCTTCTCCGTCGCCTGGGACAGTTGTGATGTTAGTCTCACCATCAGCCGTAGAGACTGTACCGCCATCTACATCGGTGCGTGTCACAGTGATAAAGTTGTCAGAAAGATCAAAACAGTCGTCTGTTAAAGCCACTTCTGCTGCATTGTCACCGACTGCTGCTGTGATGTTTCCGGTATAAGACAATCCCCAAACACGGCAGACGCCAGGAAACACGCCCTCGAAGTTCAAATTATCGCTTGGTGGCAAGCCTAAGATATTGTTTTGGTCGTCTGTGATGACATAACGATAAGCGGCTGCCGAAGTCGTTTCATGACGAAAGCGGACTACATCATTGTAGCCATCTGTCGTACAAACGGCGCGTTCTGTATTGCCGTTGGGCATAGATACTGTACCACCCTCCGGCATATCGCGGATGAGTTTGACGGAAGTGCGTGTCGCTTGATAACAGCCATCTGCAAATCGAGTCCCGAAAAGCGGATCGCCTACTTCCATCAAGATATTTCCTTCATAATTGAATCCCCAGATGTAGCAAGTACCGACGCCTGCACCTTCTGCATTGACCATATTGGTAGGCGGTAGCCCGATAACGTTGAAGTTGTCATCTGTGACGACATACTGAAAAGATAACTCCTCATTGATGCCTTCTGCAGCAAATGTAAAGACATCGTCGTTGCCGTCGCCCGGACAAGTATAAACAACGCTGCGTCCGTCAGTAGTTGTGATTGTTCCGCTAGTGGCTGCGCACTGTGCTAGAGTAGATTGCTGAAAGCCCAAAGTGACTAGAGCCAACAAACAAAACTGTATTAGTTGAGATGATCTCATGATAAATTTGATTTTATAAATGATGATAAAAGCAATCGTATGCTTCGCTAACATCCACAAAGTTAGGGTCGTTATATTGCGCAGGCTTCACCTAATCTTAACAAAAGTATCACAGCGAGTATTACTTCAACTATCAATTGGTAAAGTATTGATAATGAGGTATTTATGGCTAAATTATTTCTAGGGAAAAGAATAAGTAAAGTAGAAATAGCAGCAAGTGGGATAAAAAGGAGGATACGATGCAGGGAGAGTATAGACTTCCGTTAGGGTCTTGTGAAGGTTCTGTGATATTTAAATAATAACTTTGTGAGACTCAAGAGCAATCACACTTCTCATTAGTACAACTACATCAATATCTGCCATGAAAAAGGTCTTAGCCATAGAAGATGATCGGAACATCATAGATCTGCTGGAAATCCATTTGAATGATATGGACTATCAAGTCGTCCGCGCGTATGACGGTAAAAGTGGTTTGCAGCAAGCCTTGAAGGATACATTTGATTTGATTATTTTGGATGTGATGTTGCCGGAGATGGATGGGGTAGAAGTACTTCGTCAAATCCGAATGAATCGCAATCATACACCTGTTATGATGCTGACTGCCAAGTCAGAGGAAATAGATAAAGTATTAGGACTAGAGACCGGAGCAGATGATTATTTGACCAAACCATTTAGTGTCCGCGAGTTTTTGGCACGCGTCAAAGCCATATCGCGCCGCAGTCAAATGATGACGCAGCAAGTAGAGCAAGAACAAGGTTCTGTGCTACGAACAGGTGACTTGGTAATTGATATTGACAAGCGGAAGGTGACCTGCAAAGGACAGCGCATCGAATTGTCGCCCAAAGAATTTGAATTATTAGCTTTGCTAGCCTCCAATCCCGGCAAAAGTTACAATCGACAACGCATACTCAATCTAGTCTGGGGCTACGACTTCGATGGCTACGAACATACGGTCAACTCACACATCAATCGTCTACGCCGAAAAATAGAGCCGAATATGGACCAACCGACCTATATTTTGACGAGTTGGGGGATCGGTTATCGTTTTAATGAAGAAGTCTAGAATCAATAGGATTGTTAAGCCCAAGTCTATATCTTCAAATAAAATCTCAAAATGAACATACAAAACAAGTTATACCGAAGAATTTCACTGACACTGTTGTTGCTACTTTTGCTACTCGGAATCGGTTACGTATGGATCACGACTTATGTCTCTCAACGACATTTTGGAGAAGTCAATCAGCACTTGTACCGAGACGTCGCTGCTCATATCGTGCAGGAGACTCAACCCATCAAAAATGGCGTAGTCGATACAGCAGCTACACATGACATCATGCACTCTATGATGGTCATCAATCCGAGTGTCGAGGTCTATTTATTGAATGCAGAAGGCGACATTTTGGACTACGTCGTGCCTTATAAAAAAGTCGTGCTTGAGCGGGTCGCATTGGCACCGATTCAACAATTTTTAGCAGAAAAAGAAGATCTAAAAGGCTGTGTCATGGGAGACGACCCTAAAGATCTGACGACGCAGAAGATTTTTTCAGCTGCACCAGTTTACGAAGATGATGTATTAACTGGATATGCGTATGTCATATTGGCGAGTGAGGAAAGAAAAGATGTCGCATCCGGCTTATTTGGTAATTATATGTTTCGGACAGGTTCGATTAGTTTTTTCTTGACTTTGCTAGCAGCTTCTGGTATTGGATTGATTGCGATTTGGTTTTTGACTAAAAATCTGCGGACGATCATTGAGACCGTCAAGCGATTCAAAGAAGGAGACGATCAAGCGCGTATCGAAGACATCAAAGAAGGGGAATTTGCTGTACTTGCCAATACGTTTAATGAAATGGCAGATCAAATCGTCGCCAACATTGAGCAGATCAAATCCGTCGATCAATTTCGTCAAGAACTCATCGCCAACATCTCTCACGACCTACGTACACCGCTCGCCATCGTTCAAGGCTATGCGGAAACACTCATGATTAAAGCAGACCATATTCAGGCAGCAGATCGAGCGCGCTATTTGCAGATTATATTGGATAGTTCCAATAAACTGTCCAAACTCGTCAGTCAGTTGTTTGAGTATTCTAAACTGGAAGCCAAGCAGATCGAGCCACAAAAAGAACCATTTTTCCTATCAGAATTGACACAAGATATCTATGCGAAGTACCAGATTTTGGCAGAAGAGAAGAAAATTAATTTAAAGATAGAGTCGCCCAAAGACTTGCCCTTGGTGTTTGCGGATGTCGGTCTGGTGGAAAGAGTGTTGCAAAATCTGATTGACAATGCGTTGAAATTTACGCCGGAACAAGGCGAAGTCACCATTCAGCTGGAAGCAACAGAAGAGAATGTAGCAGTACGCGTCAGTGACTCTGGACCAGGTATTCCTGAAGAACAGCAGTCCTATATTTTTGACCGTTACGCACATGCCAAAACCAACAACAAAAAAGGGACAGGACTGGGTTTAGCGATTGTGAAAAAGATATTGGAAATCCATAATTCCACCATTAATGTCATTAGTCAGCCCGATAAAGGTGCGACTTTTTATTTCCAATTGCCAGCGTATCAGATGCAGATGGGGTAGTTAAGCTTATCTTTGCCCCTTTACTAACGCCGACAACATTGAAAGATAAAAAAATCATACTCGCCATCTGCGGTAGCATCGCTGCCTATAAATCTGCTTTTTTGACGCGCTTGCTCATCAAATCTGGTGCAGAAGTGCAGGTTTTGATGACAGAAGCCGCCACTGGATTCATCAGCCCACTCACCTTATCGACGCTCTCCAATCGAGCAGTTTTCAGCGAAGTCAGCTCTGAAGCAGGCTGGAACAATCATGTCGAGTTGGGACTGTGGGCGGATGCGATGGTGATTGCACCGACGACTGCAACGACCTTAGGCAAACTCGCGAATGGCATCTGTGACAGCATAGTAGCAGCCGTTTATCTATCTGCACGCTGTCCGGTTTTCTTTGCACCGGCTATGGATTTGGATATGTGGCAGCATCCGGCGACTCAGGTCAATGTAGATCGACTACTCAATTACGGCAACTACTTGATAGATGTGGAATATGGCGAATTGGCGAGCGGTCTAGTTGGCGCAGGGCGAATGGCAGAACCGGAAAGCATCGTACGACAGTTGAGCGATTTCTTCCAGCCCAAGACCACACTCAGCGGTCAAAAAGTCTTAATAACTGCCGGACCGACACACGAAGCCATTGATCCGGTGCGTTTCATTGGAAATCGTTCGACGGGTAAAATGGGATTTGCGCTGGCAGAAGAGCTAGCAAATCGAGGTGCAATAGTAGAACTGGTGTGTGGACCGACCAACTTGGCGACTACTCATGCCAATATTCAGCTACATCGCGTCGAAAGTGCGGAGCAGATGTTTCAAGCAGCGACCCAATTGTTTCCAGCCACTAATGGTGCAATCTTGGCGGCAGCCGTAGCCGACTATCGACCGGAAGTCAAAGCCGATCAAAAAATCAAAAAATCAGGTGAAAATTTGTCGCTGAAACTGGTGCGAACCAAAGACATTGCGGTACATCTGGGACAGCAAAAGCGAGACGATCAGTTCCTAGTTGGTTTTGCATTGGAAACCAATGATGAAATAGTAAACGCCAAAAGTAAATTGGCACGCAAAAACTTTGATTTCATCGTTCTCAATTCCTTACAAGATAAAGGTGCAGGTTTCGCGCATAACACCAACAAAATCACCATTTTGCACAAAGACGAACGACAACTTAATTTTGAATTAAAAAGTAAAAAAGCGGTAGCGATCGATATTGTCGATCAGTTGATAGATATTGCGTGATGAATTGAAATACATAAAAGGCATAGTAATTCTATGAAAGTCATTCAATGATCAATACGTATCTAGCCAACAGCTAATCGCTAACAGCTAATAGCAGTTATAAATGAAATATCTCGTTTTAGTATTCCTTTTGTCAATGAGTACGGTAATAGCAACCGCACAGGAATTAAACTTCCAAGTCACCATCAACACGCCCACCCTTCAAACTGCCGATCCGCGCATCTTTGAAACGATGGAGCAAGCCGTGCAGGAGTTTTTGAACAACACCAAATGGACGAATGATGTCTTCGAAGAAGAAGAGCGTATCAAAGGCAGTATCGTTATCAATGTGAGTAAAGAATTGGGGCCGACGCGATTTGTAGCGGAAGTTGCAATCCAGTCAACGCGCCCGATCTATGAGAGCGGAGAAGAGACCGTTATGTTCAACTTTCAGGACAAAAATGTCTGGTTTGACTACGAGCAGTATCAACCGCTGATTTTCAACCAAAATACCTTCAATGACAACTTGACTGCAACGCTCGCTTTCTATGCCTATATGATTATCGGTTTGGATTATGATTCTTTTTCGCCAATGGGTGGAGAGCCCTTCTTCAAGTTGGGGCAAGAAATCGTCACCAACATCCCTCCGGCTATCTCGGCAGCCGTCACAGAAGCAGCCGGGTGGCGCGCGCAAGATGGCAAAATCAATCGCTTTTGGCTGGCAGAGAATATGCTATCGCCTCGGACACGTAACTACCGTCAAGCCATGTACGACTATCACCGTCAAGGACTGGATTTGATGGCAGAAGATGCCGTAGCTGCTCGCGCAGTGATTAATCAAGCCTTACAATCACTGCTAGAAGTACAACGATCTTATCCCAATGCGATGGTATTGCAAACATTTAGTGATGCCAAATCTGCTGAGATCACCGAAATATTCGGCGCTGCGCCGATGACAGAAAAGAATAAGGTGATTCAAGTGATGACGCGTATTGATGGTGCGCGCTCGGCGAAGTATCGGGCGATTCGGTAGCATACGCAATCAAACTGTACAGATGCAGAAAGCGACTTTTTCTTACCCAAGAGAAGTCGCTTTTTTTGTGTATCTCAATGAGATTGGGAAAACGCAACAACATTTCCTACCTTTCGCCCGATTTTTGAATCGAAAGAACTACTCGTTTTATCAAAAAAATGCCCTATTAAGAGATGTGAAATAAACAAATTTACTCCGACTACAGTCAGCGTAAATTTTTTATTGAGCTCAGGCTAAGAATAGAAACTATGGCAATAAAAGCAGCAATTACAGGCGTAGGCGCGTACCTACCTGATTATATCCTGACGAATAAGGAACTAGAAACCATGGTCGAGACCAACGACGAATGGATTCGGACACGTACCGGTATCGAAACACGACATATACTCAAAGGGGAAGGATTAGGGACTTCTTACATGGGCGTCCGCGCTGTCCGTGATCTATTGGAAAAGACCAATACCAATCCAGAAGAGGTCGGTTTGGTGATTTGCGCCACAGTGACTGCTGACTATCAGTTCCCTGATACCGCCAATCTGATTGCGCACGAAACTGGCATGAAAAATGCTTTCACTTTTGATCTAAGTGCGGCTTGCTCTGGATTTCTGTTTGCCCTAAATACAGCTGCTCAATTTATCGCTTCCGGTAACCAACAAAAAGTCATCGTGGTCGGTGCAGACAAAATGTCTTCCATCGTCAATTATACAGATCGCTCGACTTGTATTCTCTTTGGTGATGGGGCAGGAGCTGTTTTACTAGAACCCAACGAGGAAGGCTATGGCATACAAGATGCCGAACTGTACAGTGATGGTACAGGAAAAGATAATCTACATCAAGCGGCAGGTGGTTCTGCTCGTCCAGCAAGTCTGGAAACCATCGCTGCGGAGCAACACTTTATCTACCAAAATGGTCGCCCGGTCTTCAAAGCAGCCGTCTCCGGTATGTCTGGTGTGGTCAAAGAAGTGATGCAGCGCAACAACCTAGATAATGACAATCTCGCTTGGCTTGTGCCGCATCAAGCGAACATCCGAATCATCGAATCCGTTGCTCGAATGGCAGACTTTCCGATGGAAAAAGTCATGGTCAACATCAATAAATACGGCAATACAACCGCAGCTACCTTACCACTTTGCCTTTATGATTGGGAGAGTCAACTGAGTAAAGGTGATAACCTCATCTTGACGGCATTCGGGGGTGGTTATACGTGGGGAGCTGTTTATCTGACTTGGGCTTACTAAAGAAAGGTGATGCGCGATGGGTGAGAGGGTGACGTTTCCTTAGAGATAGGCAGTTATTTGCAAAATGTGTTAGTCTCATAATCTCATAATCTCATAATCTCATAATCTCATAATCTCATAATCTCATAATCTCATTTTTGTATCTTCGCGTGATTTTTTGAAAAAACAAACCAAATAGAATGGCAAATACTTCTGAAATCCGTAATGGATTGACCATCAACTATAATAACGATATCTATTCTGTTGTCGAATTTCTGCACGTCAAGCCGGGGAAAGGACCTGCTTTCGTGCGTACGAAATTGAAAAGTCTGACCAATGGTAAAGTGATCGACAATACCTTTCCTTCCGGGCATAAAATTGATATTGTCCGTATCGAGCGTCGCAAATTTCAGTTCTTGTACAAAGATGATATGGGCTATCACTTTATGAATACAGAAACCTACAATCAGATTGCGTTGCAAGAAGATTTTGTGGAAAGTCCGCAGTTTTTAAAAGAAGGCATGAACGTAGATGTATTATTCCATGCGCAAGAGGAGCGTCCGTTAGTGATGGAATTGCCGGACAGTATTGAAGTAGAAATTACTTATACAGAACCAGGCCTAAAAGGAGACACAGCCACCAATGCGACCAAGCCAGCCACCATAGAGACTGGTGCAGAAATTCGTGTGCCATTATTCATCAATGAAGGCGATAAAGTTCGCATTGATACGTCCAATGGTTCTTATCTGGAGCGTGTCAAATCGTAAACTTTTTCATTATATTTCTGTCCATTAGATCAAAGAACAGCACAGCCTTAAGGCTCTACTATTCTTTGATAGCTTATTTATTTACCGACCAAAGAAAAACACTAACCTATGACTTACAAGGAGATGTTGGATCTGATCAAGACCGTCAATCGTTTGGAGCTCACCGAGTTCAAGCTAAAAGATGGCGATCTCAAGATTACGATCAGAACAAAAGGATACACCAAAGCAACTCCAACTCAGATATCCTCCGTTGCAGCACCTACGATCATGCCTGTTCCACAAGCGATCCCTGCTGCTGTACCTGCAACTGCTCCCGCTGCTGCGCCGACTGAAGAAACAGTATCGCCAGCCGCCCCTCAAGAGAGTTCAGGAGAAAGTACGGCTCCTGCCAATTATCTAGAAATCAAATCTCCTATTGTCGGTACTTTCTATCGTTCTTCTTCTCCCGACAAGCCGCCTTTCGTCAAAGTAGGGGATAGCGTCAAATCCGGTGATGTCGTTTGTATCGTCGAAGCGATGAAGCTATTTAATGAAATAGAGTCAGAGATCAGTGGCAAAATCGTCAAAGTGATGGTCGAAGATCGCCAGCCTGTAGAGTACGATCAAGTTCTGTTTTTAGTAGAAGCCTAGCGCGATTTTTATTAAGTATACCGATAACGGGATAAAAAAGTAATTTTTAAAAACGGTTTATCCCTATCGGCATCACACAATACGATGAAATTTGGAAAATGAAAATCATAAATTTACACCGTGTTGTGTATAGTTACATCTTCCTTATTTACCACTCAATATAGTCCTTGGACAAAGAAATTAAGGCTGCTTGTCTAGTATCTAATGTCTAAAGTCTATCGTCTAACAGTAGACTATGTTTAAAAAAATACTCATCGCCAATCGCGGAGAAATAGCCCTACGTATCGTACGTACCTGTAAGGAAATGGGCATCAAAACTGTAGCCGTCTATTCTACTGCTGATGCGGAAAGTTTACACGTCCGCTTTGCGGATGAAGCGGTCTGTATCGGTCCGCCAGCTTCCAAAGATTCCTATCTGAATGTGCCACAACTCATGGCAGCTGTAGAAATCACCAATGCCGATGCCGTACATCCCGGCTATGGTTTCTTAGCAGAAAATGCAGAATTTGCAGAAGTCTGTGCAGAATATGGCATTAAATTCATTGGGCCCACTCCGGAGATGATTCGGAAAATGGGCGATAAGATTACAGCCAAAGAAACCATGATCGCTGCCAATGTGCCTGTCGTGCCGGGTTCGGATGGTCTAGTGGAAAGCGTAAAAGAGGGTATTGAGACAGCCAAAGAAATCGGCTATCCTGTCTTGCTAAAAGCGACTGCCGGAGGTGGTGGAAAAGGAATGCGCATCGTCAGAAATGAAGAAGAGTTTGAGAAAGGCTGGAATGCAGCGCGTCAAGAAGCCGGCGCTTCATTTGGTAACGATGGTATTTATATTGAAAAATTTGTAGAAGAACCACGTCACATTGAGTTTCAGATCGTCGGTGACCAATATGGAAAAGTCGTCCATTTATCAGAGCGCGATTGCTCTATTCAGCGACGTCACCAGAAGTTGATCGAAGAGTGTCCCTCTCCATTTATGACAGACGAATTGCGGCAACGTATGGGAGACGCTGCCATAAAAGCGGGCGAATCTATTAATTACGAAGGATTAGGGACAGTAGAGTTTTTAGTCGATAAGCATCGCAACTTCTACTTCATGGAAATGAATACACGTGTGCAAGTAGAGCATCCGGTCACAGAAGAAGTCATCGACTACGATTTGATTAAAGAACAAATCAGCATTGCAGCCGGAGAGCCATTGACAGGCGGCAATTATTTTCCGCAGCATCACGCTATCGAGTGCCGTATCAATGCAGAAGATCCTTACAAAGATTTCCGTCCGAGTCCTGGCAAAATTACCTCCTTCCACAGTCCCAAAGGTTATGGCGTTCGTGTTGATACGCACGTTTATGCAAGCTACCAAATTCCACCTTACTACGATTCTATGATTGGTAAGTTGATCTGTCGAGCAGCGACGCGTGAAGAGTGTATAAAAAAAATGTCGCGAGCACTAGATGAGTTCATCGTGGAAGGTGTCAAGACGACCGTTCCGTTCCATCAAAAAATGATGAAAGATGAAGGCTTCTTGACTGGGAATTTTCATACGCGTTACCTGGAGCAAGGTGGTTTTTCCATGGAGGATGATAAATAATAGAGGTTATTCATCTGTCTACTGTCTATCGTCTAAGCTCTAAAGTCTAAGTTAATGTTCGCTCGATATTTGATGATTGGTTTGGCGGCAGCTTCCATTGTTCTGCTCTTTTTTGGCTTCACCAATGATATGTTGTACGCCAAAATTGCGATTCCATTCGTCATTTTACTGGCAGTGACTTACATTTTGAGTCCACAGATCAATTGGTGGTTTTATCAGCGCAATCCAATCAAGTTGGATAAGCGAATTGTGTTTATGCTCAAGCAGCAGCATTCATTTTATCGGCAACTCAATACAGGCGATCAGCAGAAATTTGAGCATCGGTTGAGCTTAGCGATGATGGGCTTGGATTTTATGCCGATGGTGATGGAAGAAATTCCTGAAGACCTAAAAGCTGTACTTGTTGCTAACTTGGTGCAACTAACTTTCGGGCAAGAGGAATTTATGCTCCAAGAAAAGTTCGAAAAAATTATTATCTATCCGTCCGCTTTTCCTTCGCCTCAGTTTCCCAAACAATTTCACACTTCTGAGATCTATGAAGAAGACGGCGTCATGATGTTTTCTGCGCCTCACTTACTGAAAGGTTTCGCACAGCCCGATCTATATTATAACAGCGGAATGCACGAGTGCGCTCAAGCTTTTTTGCGTGCCTATCCGAATAAAGATTATCCAAGATTGAGTGATACGATCTGGGAGGATTTGGAAGTAATCAGTCGGTTCTCACAAGCAAAAATTCAGGAGTGGATAGGACTGGAGGAAGTGGATGTGATGCCCGTTGCGATTACCCATTTTATGCTTTTCCCGGTGGCTTTCGCACAGCAGCAGCCAAAGCTATTCAAGCAATTCAGAGCGATATTTGCGCACTAAATAGCTTCTGAAATTTTCTAGGTAGCGGCTGCCTTGTAGCTATGTGCTCACCACTTTCAGGATGCTCAAATCTGATCTCGAAAGCGTGTAAAAACAAGCCTTTTACTTTCTGCAAATCTTTTCTGCCATAGTCTTTATCTCCCAAGATAGGAGTCTCATTATCAGCAAGTTGTACACGAAGTTGATGTCGTCGTCCAGTTGTTGGAATTAATTGGACTAAAGCGATGTCACCCAAATATGGATGTACTTCTACTTGTATCACTACATATCTAGCACGAGCCGATTTACTATCCACAGCTGTCAATAATTCACCTTTCCCGGTCAATGTACCGCTGACCACTGCGAAATAAGTTTTTGGAATGGTCTGTGCCTCAAATTGCTGTTTGAAATGTGTAAGTGCTGTCCTTGTTTTAGCGACCAATAAAACGCCCGTTGTCGGAAAATCCAAACGGTGAGCAGGACGTGGATAGGGTAGAGCGTCCATCGCTTTGCTTTTTTTCAGGTTGAAGGGTAGCGCATTTTCGACTGTCCGAAAGCGATTGCCGCTAGTCAATAGCCCGGCAGGTTTATTGATGACAGCGCAGTGATTGTCTTCATACAACACATCTAGTTGTTGCTCGAAAATCTTTTTGCTAGCGGTCGTGCCGGATTCGAGTAAGCTTATTACTTCTCCGCCCTTCAGAAAAGTACCTGTTTGCGCCATTTTTCCGTTGACTTGAACTAGATTCCTTTGAATGGCTTTCTTCATGCCTTTTCTAGAAGGAATCGACTCAAAAATGCCACCTGCATAGTCAGACAATCTGATGGGAATAGTTTGCGGCGGAACGATATGTGTTTCTTTGATAGTCAATAGTTGAAAAGGCTAAGTCAATCTAGTTGCCGACTTTCACACCATACTGTATTTCTCCTTGTCCATACTCTCCATTTTCACTTTGTCCGATAGCATGAATCACGAATTGGCTGATGTCATCTGACTGATAAAATGAAAATTCCGCCTTGCCATTGGCATCTGTAGTGATGGTCGGATTCCAGTACAATTGTGGGAGAAAGATAGGCTGTTGTGCATTGGCATCAAAAGTAGGAAAAGGTGCTGGACGTTGTAGACCCGGCAAGGTGAATACATCATCTGTTTCTCCTTTGGGAACTGGTACGTCTTTCAAGTTGGTGGTGATTTTGATGACACCACTCCGTCCGATGGCACTGAATTTTTTGCGCAAATTATCTGTTCGATACATCAATTCCACTTTTTCTACATAGTCCATATCCATTCTGGCGACAAAATCAGCATCTCGCGTCAGTTTGCCATCTACGATGAATAGTGGTGTGCCGGATAGTTTGGTATTGGAAGAGGTACGCCCGGTTGGATTGTACAACTCGGCAATGTAAGTGCTGTCTTTTTGGTAGATAAATTTCAGTGGCGTAATCAATTCGCCAAAAAAGTCGTGCATGAATTCAAATGACTCATATTCGCTGATGATATAGGACAGATCAGTTTCCAAATCTTGTACGTCGATCTTTACTTTTTCGGGTACCAGCTGTGTCTCTAGACTGTTGTAGATCTGAAAAACTTTCTTACGTTGCCGACTCAAAGCTAGATAGTCACGTACCGATTTGGGATAAGATAATTGAGCACTGATGGGCGGCATTTTGCGCTCATCTAGGTCGATGGTGATTTCTGTATGCTCAAATTGATAGCCGATAAACTGCACTGGATAGTTGTCATAGAATAGCGGTGGATCGAAAGCAAAGCGACCTTTTTCGTTAGCAGAAGTATAGTAGATTCTATTTTCCAATCCGGCGTACATCCCCAATACACCTGCACGCATTGGCTGTCCATCATTGTCCAAAAGTGTACCTTCCACTAGGACTTTATCTGCCAGAGTAGTCGGTACTTTTCCTATGTCAAATAGCGTATTTTTTGCCAATTGAGCATCTTGTACAGATAGTGATAGAGTAGTGGCTACTGGATTGCCATTTTGATCGCGTACTTGAATGCTGCCGCGTACCAAATCGCGAGGCGCGTAGCTATCTTTCTCCAAACTGATGCTGACACTCATTGTTCCTGCACTCAAATCATTGACCGCCAAATCAGTCGTTTGATCTGCGTTGTCTGGCAGAGGAGCTAAATCATTGTAGATGGGAAAAACAACATCCGCCAGAGTATTCGATTGCGTGCCAGTAGAGAGGACAGACAAACGATACCAGTCGCTATCGAGCGTAAACGGAATTTTATAATAGCCATTTATCGTCGCGCTTTCCTCATTTCTTAAATAAAAGCGATCGACGGCATCACCTGCACGATCAGAGATGATGACTTCTACGATAGCTGTTTGTTCGGCAAAGCGATCTGGCAAAAAATAATTGAACCAAACAACTTCTCCTGTCGCATAAAATGATTTATTGATATGCAGCAAACTGCTCTCTTGAGCAAAAGATGGTAAAGCAAAAAAGAGGCAAAGGCAAAAAAGAAAAATTCTCATAATTGGGTGGTGAGTTTGTTGTGTAGTCGGGATGAATGAACGGTTTATTCGACCCAGAAATCAGGTCTGATCGTCTCGCTACCAGGCAGGATTGCACAATCACAGCATACAGGAACGGCACATCCTCCGCCCGGCGGTGGTGGCACAGATGGCGGACAAATAGATTCTTCAGGATCGAATCCGTACTGAGCCGGATCGATATAGAGGCGAATGGTATCTTGCGCAAAGGCAGTGAAATAGCCGAAAATATTATCGGTTTCGTCTTCTACATTGACGAAATTACTATTTACACGTCCGGCAGGCGGCTCAAACAAGCTTCCTGTACGCTCTACGATTTGCTTCGTTTGATTCCAATAGGCAAAAGCTCCTGCTGTCAATGATCTTTGGTAGACCGTGTAATAGTAGCCTTCGCTGAGTTCAAAATTGGCACGAACTGCTGAGAGCTCAAAGCCATTGACCACATCTCCAGCGAAAATACTACCATCAAATACATGAATGCTATTGACGTCTGTCTGATTTGTGATGTAGCAAGTTTGTGACTTGTCATCCGTGACTTTAAAAGTTCGTTCTGGTATCCAAAGAAATCTTGCTTTCTGATCTTTGCCCGGCAAGGTAAGTGGTGCATTGATGCGTACTTGAGCGACAGGAAACTGGTTGACATTGTTATCCTCATCCAAGACTTCAATAGTAGAAGGCACACTTTCCAATGTTCCTTGTTGTTCAGTTGATGGCATTAGCTCTTCCATAGTCGATTCATAAGTACGTCCGTCAAATGTCGTCACCCGCAAGCTATAACTTTTGCCAAAATCCACTTCGATAGATTCACTTCCGGTGAAAACGTATTCGTGAAGACCATCCTGACTGGAAGGAATATCTAAGTTATTGCCAGCTTCATCAAATAAGGTCACTGCACGAGCATTGAACGGTGAAAGCGTCGATAAATCAAAATTGAACACTCGATCAACAGTCACTCTGATGCGTGAAGGATTTTCTTTCAGTAATTCTCCCCGCACCACGATGCTATTTTCCACACCGGCAGGTACATCTAAATCTATTTCATCCAGACAGCCGAAGCAGAAAAGTAAAGTGCTGAATAGGAGTATTTTATAGTTGAACATTTGTTTCTTGTTATTGTGAAACTGTTGAATTGGTAGAATGTGGTGATTAGTCCATGTGTATTTCTGTTCGCTTATCACGCAGTACCTCTTTTTAGAGTAGCTCAAAATTAAATGTCAGCGACGGAAACGCGGTCCCCAATATCGCTAACTTATTCGCCTGTACTCGCTGAAAACGCCCTTGTGTGTAGTAGACCGAAAAGGCATTGCGGCGCGCATATACATTATAAACAGAAATCGTCCAGCTGGTGCGGAAGCGTTGATCTTTTTTGTAACCCTGCCCAATTGTGTAAGCAATGTCCATGCGGTGATAGTCCGGGATACGCAATTGATTGCGCAGCGAATAGATAGGGACGACCAAACCATTTTCAAAACGCGTATTACCGACGGGTGGTGTTGTTGGGCGACCAGTACCATAAATAAAGTTGACGGTGAATGTGTTACGACGGTTTGGTTGATAGTTAAGCACCAAAGACAAATCGTGCGGCTTATCGAAGTTACTGGAGTACCAATTGCCGCGATTGATGCCTTCCACTTGGCGTTCGGCACGTGTGAGTGCATAGCTTAAAAAACCATTGAACGCTCCTTTATTCTTCTTCAAGCTCAATTCCAAGCCATACGAGCGACCAATGCCCGGCAACAACTCTGTCTCCAGCTGTGGATTCATGACCAATTGCGCAAAATCTCTAAAATCAAACAATGCATCGACGTAGCGACCAAATACTTCTGCCGAAGCTTCCCAAAGATTTTCATCAAAGTTCTGAAAGTAACCGATGGAGAAATTGTGTGATCGTTGCGGCTCTATATATGGTGTACTCAACTGCCACTGACTCGTCGGCGTAGGGGAGTCGCCATTGAAAATCTGATTGATAAATTGAGCGGTGCGGCTATATCCGGTCTTGATGGAGGATGTGGTGTTGACTTTATAGCGCAAAGAGATACGTGGCTCGAAGCTACTATACGTTTCTATTGCTCCACTTCCCGATAGATTACTTCCGGTCGTCTCCGACAGGATGGGTTGTTCTTCATTTTGGTATTCAAAAACAGTTTTCGGTCCCAAAAACTGATACAGCGCAAAACGCAAACCACCCGATACCAACAAACGAGGTGAAATAGTCCATTGCGCACTTGCAAAAGCAGCAGACTCCAGTCCTTTTTCTTCTTCCAATGTCAGCGGCGCAATACTCGATTCATCACCAAATGGCACTTGTGTACCGGGATTGACGGTATATAAAATACTTTGTACGCCCGCATCTACGCGCAGATTATTGTTAGGGGTGAATGTCATTTGCTCTTTCGCCTTGATGTAGGCAACATCATTATTTAGCTGAGCTGCATCTACACCATCTAAGTCAAATCGTGCGCTGTTGTAGTCACTGACGACAAAGGATAGATTAGAAATGGCTTTGTCCGAAAAGATTTTCCGGTAGGTAAATTGTCCCAAAAGGGTGCTGTACTCAAAACCAAATTCTTCATTGTAGGTGAACTCATCCTGAGAGGCATAGCCGGACAGCACAATGGTATTTTTGTCGTTGAATCTAATCGTAGTACGCAAATTGGCATCGTAGAAGAAGGCCGAACTGCGCTGTACTTCTAAGACATTAATGCGATTCAGAATCCAATCGGAATAAGAAGATCGAAATCCGGCGATAACGGATGCTTTTTCTTTGACAATCGGACCTTCCAAACTCAAGCGACTCGTCACCGGCCCGATGCCACCTTTTAGTTTGAATTGACTGAAGTCGCCATCGCGCATTCGGACATCCATCACAGAAGCTAAACGACCGCCATAGTCCGCTGGAATATTTCCTTTGTATAAATCTACACCACCGACTAGATCAGCATTGAACGTGCTGAAGAAGCCCAGGGCGTGAGAAGAGTTCAATAAAAATCCTTCGTCTTGCAATATCAAGTTCTGATCGACTTCACCACCACGCACATTGAAACCCACTGCGCCTTCCCCAATAGAGCTCACTCCCGGTTGCAACAACAAACTTTTGACCACATCGGCTTCACCTAGAAAGGAAGGCAATTTTTTGATTTCCTCCATGTCCAGAGTGGTCAGACCGATCTGCGCATTTTCCACATTAGCATCTTGTCGTCTCGCGCTGACCGTGACTTCGCTCAGTTGAACGGCTGCTTTTGTGAGTTTGATGTTCAATTCGCCATCGCTCATCACTTGCAACTGCTTCACTTGATCGTCATAACCGATATATTGTACAATCAACTCATGTTCGCCCACTGGCAGTTCGACGGTATAGTTGCCATCCACATCTGTCACTTCACCTTGCTCTAGTTCTGTAAAACGCAAGGTTGCTCCGATGATTGGTTCTCGTGTTTGCTCATCTCGTACCCGTCCGGTCATGATTGCTCGACCATTGGAGGCGAGTTGATCGATGCTGCCGACTTTGGTTGGTTTGATTTTAGAAGTTCGTGTGTCAGCAGTCAGGGAACTCTCTAGACCTTGATAATAGTCAGAAGAATAGACTTCCTGCAAAATGCGGTCGGGCGCGATCACTACTGCATAGTCGCGATAGATAAAATAATTGAGCAGTGTCCCTCGAAAGACTTGTGTCAAGGCTTCTGACAATGGCGTATTCTGAAAATTGAAAGTACGTGCTTCGGTGGGCAGTTCGGCTTCTTTGTAGTGAAACTGTATCGGCACTTGTCGCTGCATATCTTGGAGGATGCGGCGCGTCGATTGATTTTGATAGTTACCTGTGATGGTGTACGTGGGAGTAGATTGTGCTTGTAAGTCATTGATAATCAATGCAAACAGCAGCAAGAGTGCTAATAGCGGGTGTTGCATACTAATTCAGATTTGAACGCTTTTCAAAAGTAACGTATCAGCGGTTACTTTCGCGGCTAGTGATTTCTGCTTGTTTTAAATTTTGGGCGAATATAGGGAAAATCAAATGCTTACTTACAAGTCGAGCTATGTTCACCTTTGAAATTAGGAAGAAATCTAATACCTTTATTATTTAAGCGATACCTTACTTTCCTACATATAATTGTATAACTTAAAGCTGATGAAATTTACTAGTTTAGATGTAAATCGCTATTCTCAAACATTCATTCAAAGAGCAGAGGAGCGATCTAGAAATGACAAATACTCTCGAATATTAAAAAGGATACTATTTTTTGAGGTCAAAGACTGTAATAGGAACTTCACTATCGAAGACTTCATTTCTCATTTTTACTTTGACGATACGTTTAGAGAATCATATAAGGAACTGCATAAAGCTATAGACGAAACTGACTTCGTGTATATACATAGCTACGGTAAAAATGGAAAATCCACGTTCATTGAAGTTTTCAGAGAGGTAGAATTGCTAACTAAGGATTTCTCAACTTATTTCTATGATTTTAGATCAAGGCCCAGCTTTAATACAGCTTCTGATTTATTTGAGTGTGTTAAAGACTTTTATCTTGACTTTTTAAATGAGCATAGGTACAAACGTACTAGCCTCAATCCTTTTTTATCCTTTTTCAAATACATTGTACGAGAATTTAATATAGATGTATTTTCGGACATAAGGGATGGATTTGTAAAACGCAATATATCAAAATATGTTAATTTAAGCAAGCGATTTATTGATAGCTTATATATCACTTCTACAGAGCGAGGACGGGAACTAGATGACATAGAATTTTTCAATCTTCTATGCACAGAGATTCATAAAGAATTCGAGTTAAAAAAAGATCAGCAGGATGGCTTCCTAGATTTTGTACTAATGAACATATTGGTGGCTACAAAGGTGTTTTATGCAGTTAAGAGCACAGAAGATAAAAGAGTAATATTCTTCTTAGACAATCTTGATGACGTTCATACATTTATTCCCGAGGACATGAATGTGTCTTACACTGCTAATATCATGAACTTTATACAGAACTTGACTAAATGTTATCCGAATATATTTTCTGATGATAGCTCCCTGAGTTCCGCTCATATTGAACCTACATTTGTATTTGTATACAGGACTAGTAATTACCTTAGTACTTTGTCTTCTATCTATGAATTAGATGACTCTCAAAGGTCACGAATATCGTTTTTTGATGAGGAATCAGTCAAGAGAGTGAGGATCACATCTGTCAAGGACTCATATAACATAATAAGACGAAGATTAGATTTTTATGAAGCTTTATGTGATCGTATTGGTATTATAAAAAGTGATCGTTATGATTTGATATTGAATATTATTGATTCGTTTACAGGTCTGGATTCACAATATGATTCTAATTTTGATCCATCGACAGTTCTCAGACTATGGAATGGAAATAAAATGAGCTTCGTACGATTCATGATGAATATAAACATCAGAAAAGCTGATCTGACTATACTTTTGGATAAAAGCGTTCCCAATAGAATTAAATCAGAGGTGTTTTTTCATTATTTTACTAAATACTATTACGAACAGTCAACCAGTCACTCTCCTTTCTCAAAATTTATAACCTACTCATTTAACGCGTTTAACAATGATTTAAGAGATAAAAGATGCAATTTATCTAGACTATTTTTTACTTATGTATACAATGTACGTAGAGAGCTTGGTAAAATAGATAGCGTAAAGGATGTATTTGAGAAAGGAGTTTCTTTGAGCGACTTTTTAGATGACCTTGATAAAATCAGAGTCGGAGGTAAGCAAATGTATTCTTTGAAGAATATAGAAGATATGTTTGATAAGCTATTCGGATTTGAGATAGATAATTGGGGGAATTTTTTCAGTTGCTGTGCTCTAACACAGGGAGAGAGACACACTTCCAAAGAACATTACAAATGGGTTAACAATACTATTGAGTCATTAAGTAATCGGATTGAGAGTAAAAATGTACGTTTTTTCAATAATGATTCAGCGAAATACTTCATGTTTAAGCTAAAGAGAAGTTTTGAATATTTTTCATTTAGCTCATCAGAGGTAAGTAGTACTTCAATTACATTGGTAAGTTCTCTATCCTATACCAGACTAGCAAACAACAATGCTAGTGCTCCGTACAAGTCTATTCTCAATAGGGTATATAAGCGAGTAGAAGAAGTCTCTAATATAACTTTTGAGTTTTTTGATATTGCCTTTGATATGAGTGTAATCGACTATTCGACAAGCTACTGGGCTTACAATGGAAGAATGTATTTTGACGACCTGATTTCTAAGGTATTAGACTATGTTGAACAAGTCAGAAATAGCATTGTAAAGTTAGTCATTCCTATTGGGGGAAGTTATGAGTCATATAGCGAAGAGATAAAAAGAGAAATTAGGATTGAAATAAATAAGGATTTTGCAGTGATAGAGAAGAAATATATACAGTTATTTTTTTCACTCTATAATAGATCTCTAGAACGTGATAAAGTGATGTACGACTCTAATAAATTACCGGAGAAGATGCGTCATACAGCTTCAGCTTTTCGTGAAATGCTAGAAGTAGCGAATAAGTTGATTGAAAACCCTGATGATTTTGAAACAGAAATTATCTCCAAAAACAAAAAAATGAAAAAACAAAAGAGTGGTGTGTAAACAATATTGACACGAGCAAGTATGCATATTTTATTGAATATAAATTCTCTTGCTTAAATATTAGTTTTCTATGCAAACAAAAATCAACTGGAAAAATCACTTTGTCGGCTTCGTACTCGTCGTCGCTAGTATCTTGCTAGCATTCCAGCTGGAAAGATGGGGAGAATCTAAGCAAGAAAAAGAATTGGTCGAACTACATCTGAAAGAAATCATAGAAGAGACCAAATTCAATGAGCAACAGCTAGAGGTGGTCATCGAAAAAATGGAAAGTGATGTCTTGAAAATAGATACGCTCTTTCAGTTGATAGATAAAGGAGAAGATTTGGTGAATATCAATCGCCTTGTTTTTCAATTGCTAGATGTGCGACCACCTTACGTCAAAAAGAATGCCTACAACTCTTTCACAACCTCTGGCGATATTCGATTTGTAGAAGATTTTGAGCAAAAGTCAGAGATCATCTCGCTCTATGAATACCATGACCAGATAGAAGCTTTTGGTGAGCTGCTACTCGATAGCTATGAAGAGGGCTTTTGGAGCTACATTCGAGAAGAACTAGATTTACGAAATGCCAGACCACAGCCGATAGAAGTCTATACCGAACGCTCTTTCATCAATGGCGTCTCTTCTTATCGTTACTTTTTGTACAGATGTTTGGCTACTTATCGGACGCACGAGCAGCGAATGGAAGACTTTTTAGAGACATTCGGCACAGAGGCTTAATCAAATGTTGTTCATATGAAAAGTAAACCGTCGGCTACACTACTGAAATTGTTTTTGGTTACTAAAAACTATCTTTAATATTCATTTTTCTGTCCAACCAGCTAAACAAGTTTAGCGGTTACGATTCACTACAATTATTGCTTCACAAATTCTTTCCACGCTCTACCTTCTTTCGTCTCGATCGACAAATGATAAATACCGCTTGGTAAGTCAGCAATGTCAATTTCATTATCATTGAAAACGATAGGTAGTCGCTTTCCACTTGCATCGAAAAGCTCAATTTGCTGTATGATAAGCTCACTTTTGATGAAAAGTACTTCTGCTACTGGATTTGGACTGAGCCGAATAGCTGCTGCGACGACCGGATCTGTTGATAAATTGGCGCAACCAATGGGTTCGCCTGCTCTTCGATTCAAAACTCCATTTTCCACCCACCAATCTTCCCAGACTCCTCCATTTCCAGCTTGAAAACTATTGAGATCAAAAGTTTGCTCGCCAGTCGGTGTGCCTTTTAGATTGTAGACCTTGATGGCTTGTTGTTCTCTGTTCCATTCTAGGGTTTGATTTGGTTCGCATCGTTCAGGAAAATGAGTGCCGTCAAAATCGGGACAAGTGATCTGCAAGAAAAACACATTATCATCAAACTCTGGAAAGCCGCCAAAGGCACGAGCCGTTCCGTTCGGTTCTATACAAACTGCCGTAAAGTCATCACAAGCAATCCCTTGAGCCTCAATACCATAATCGACTAGCGCACGCGCCAAAAAAGTGATGTGTCGACCTTCGCGCTTCCGCTCCTCGTAGTGGGTATCGGTGATGATGGTAGCTAGCTGTGGCGCTTTTAGGAAAGAAGTCGTATCGACCGTAACAAAGGAGTCGTAAGGATTGGTGAGGGCTTCTGCTGAGGTGACGCTGCCTTCTGCTGCCGAGTAATATAAACCGCCCAAAATCGCCATACCAGCACTCGTGCCGCCGATGACTATATTGCGTTCTTGGATACCTAGATTTATCAAACTATCTACGGGCGAGTTCCTCCAAAACTGAACGTAATTGAACTGATCGCCACCAGCTATCCATATCGCTTCCGCTTGCATGATTTTTTCAGCGATTTCCGGCTCAAAACTTGCCGACCGATCATCAAATACGATGCTCTCCACAGAGTTGATGGTCACGCCCAGCTCAGAGAAAAAATAATCATTATAGCCATCAGAACCACTTGCTCGAATGACGAGAATATCTCCACCATTGGCACGTTCTAGAAACCAGCGCATAGCATCGTCGCTTTCTGTTCTGCCACCCATCATACAGATGCCTCCAGAAGGTGAGGTGATTTTGTCGGTTGTGCTGCCTGTGAAATACGAAGTGTAGGACTGTGCGTAAACGGTAGAAAAAATGGATAGAAAAAATAGGGTGATAAATGGTCGAGTCATGCTAATGATTTTTGTTTGTGATCTATTTCAATTTACTCACTTGCCAATGCCTGCTCTAGCCGCATTCGCATCTCTTTCAGTCTATCTGTAATTGACGTTTTTTTCTTCTCCAAAAACTCAATTTGCTGTTGCTCCAGCTCCAAATGACGATCAAATCCTTTGAAATTGTTGTCGATTTGCTCACTGATATGACTGACATAGTCTTTCAGTTTTTCAGTGATTTCAGCTTCCAAACGCGTTCTTCCTTTCTGAATTTCCTCTTCAAATCCACGCAAAATCTTTCGCCGCTGCACGATAGTCGTGATACCTGCGAATAGCAAGCCAACTGCTGTCAGCACCCCGCCTGTAATGTCAAATACCGCACTCTGCGTCACTGCCATGAGTACACCACCTAGTACAGCAATACCACTACCAGAGATCAAATTAGAAGAAATGCTATCGCTACTCGAAAAAATGCTATCGTCTTTGAAATTTTCAGTTCGATCTAGGAAGGTTGTAAATGCTTCCTGCAACTCCCGCAAGACATTGCTGCGTTTTTCGGCAATATCAGAGAAGATTTCGTGATTGTTTTTGAGGATAGTTTGACTTGTCTGCAGTTTCAGATCAATCATTTTTGCCATCTGCTGTATGCTATCGGCGAGGTCATTGACGCTGTCGTTGAGTTTGCGATTGAGTTCAAGATTGAGGTCTTTCTCTAAGTCGGTAGATAGCCCTTCCAGCCATTCTTTGGCGGACGAGCTCTTATCAAAAATGGAAGCAAAAGAGCGTTTCACTAAAGAAAAGAAACCTAATCCGCGCGCCAGTTCATCCTTTTTTGCTTGTGTCACCCGATCATAACCGGCCAATAGATTTTCGACCAAAATATCAACCTGATTATTGGACTTGACAGCTTGCTGTCGTAGACTTTCGCGTACATCTTCTCGAAAGCTCATATCAGCATCCCATTGCTGCTGTCGCAAGGCGAGTCCGTCGGCGATGCGTCTATTGATATTGGCAGAAAGGTCGATGTTGTTTTGCAACTTCAGTATAGGTGCACGACCGCCCGTAATATTGTCTTTGATATATTTTCGGACAGGAGCAAAACCACTTTCTACCAGTTCGCCATCCAGTTCTTGTTTGGCAGAAACAGAAAAAATCAGCGGTTCGTCCATACCTTTCTTTTCTGCGTAGTCGCGCACACCTTGCTCATTGACTTTTAGATCTTCTAGCGGCATCAAATCCTTTTGTTGTAAGACAAAAACGATCTTTTTATGCCATTCGTCATTGATGAAATCGAAGAACTCCCAAGCCGATTGGCGATAAGGGTTTTTGGCTTCAAATACGAATACGATGAGGTCGGCAGCAGGAATGAATCGCTCCGTGATCTCTTGGTGATGTTTGATGATGGCATTCGTACCGGGCGTGTCGACGATGGCGATTTCTTTCAAAATATCAATCGGCTGATAGATTTTTTTCAGAAATTCATTGACGGGCACTATTTTTTCCTCTTCTCCATAGAGGATTTGCTGTATGGTGTCCGTCATCGGTTGCGGCGCAACCTTAGCAATCTCTTTTTGGCTCTCTAGAAGTGCATTGACGAAGCTGCTTTTTCCCGCTTTCACCTCGCCCACGATCACAAACATATAAGGCTCTTCGATACGACTGCGCAGATCGCTGACAGTCTGTGCCAGTTCGTCGTGCCCGATGCTGATGGTGAGTTCGTGTAAGTCTTTGACGACTTCAGCGATTTGAATGCGTTGTTCTTTTAGTTCGTTGCTGAGTAGATCCATAGGTCAGGTGTTGAGCTTTCCAATATCAAGATGGATTGCGGCCCGGCGCAAAATAATAAGTCTAAGATACTTAAGTTGGGCAGAAAGCCATGTTTCTCTTGAAAAACTTGCGCATAAGCTTGTGGAATGAACTGTTTGTCCGTTGAGTTCAATTTTTGTTTGGGGCTGATGGATTGGCGAAAATCTATCTGCGCTATCGGATGCGGCTCATAGTTTTTGGTGAGTGATATAGGTGTTTGGAGACCAATCAGCTGTTTCATCAATCCCAACAATTCATAATTCCAATCAAATAAAAGGGTAGGCTTATTTTGAAAGAAAGGTTGCAACTGATCGGCATAGTACTCAAAGTAAGGCGCATTACCATAAGCAGATTTGATACTTGTCCAATGTTGTGCCTGCCAAGGTTCGTCATAAGCAATTCGGACATCACGGATCGGCATTTTTTGATTTTTTCCACTTTTCAGGGGAATGGATAAACGCAGTACACCGTTGACGCCTGCGATATGACAGCGATTGCGGTAGCTACCTTTCTGGTAATGTTCGTGTTGCTCGATTTGAACTTCCTGGCAGAAAATGAATTTAGTAAAGTATTGAATGCAAGGAAAATAATGTAGCGCAACCAACGCCGTTGAGGGAATATTCATCACAATTGTTTTCACAATATTAACAAACAATATAACTAAGACAAGGATATGGCAAATCGTCATACTAAGAAATTGAGTTTTTTGTTCGGAGCAGCTACGGGAGCTTTAGTAGCTTATTTCTTGATGAGTGAAGAAGGGCGAAAATGGAAAGCAGAAACCACTAAGCGTTTCGGTCAGTTCTCTCGACGAATGAGCGATCAAGCACAAGAACAGCTCGACTATATTTCTCGGAGTATGGATATTTTTGTCGAAAATAGACCTACAGAAGAACAGGAAGTGACTTTATCTGAAACCGACATCGATCAGATCGCGGACCGCGTAGAAAGTAGCTTCAAAAGAGGTATGAAAAGTGGTCAAAAGTAAAATGGTAAGTCATACTTAATTGATACGAACTGCACACGAGTAATTTTTAAAATGCACCCAATGAGTCGCTCATGTCACAAACTATTGTACTGTCATAGTGACTTTTTTCAGTGATTTACGTCGGACGTATATCTATATCATAGAATAAACATTTTAAACAAAACTCGAATATAATGAAAGGAATCTTAACTGTTTTCGTATTTTATTTGATGTGTACATTTGCTTTTGGGCAGACCAAAACGATGGAAGAACTAAAAGCAGAACAAGCTGAAAAAGCAGCCGAATTGGCTGAATTGGAAGTGAGTTTAGGCGAATTGCAAGGTAAAGTAGATGGTCTAAAAGCCGATGTCGCCAAGTTGACAGACGCCATCACACCTTATCCACGTTGGTCAACTGGATTGTTGGGCAATATCGGATTGAATTTGTCCGGCTTCAACGACTGGTTTTTGAATGCCAATCCTAGCACGCGTGCGACGACTATTGGTTTCACTTCCGCCGCTTTTGCCAACTTGCAGCAAGAAAAATATTTCTGGCGCAATGGAGGTAATCTGGCACTCTCTTGGCTGAAATTTGATGACAATCCAGATGTTGATACTGGAGACGAAGAGTTTCAAATCGCTGCAGATGCTTTGAATATCACTTCTCTTTTCGGTTATAAATTAAATCCAAAATTGGCAGCATCCGGTTTAGGAGAGTATCGAACAGCTATTTTAGATGGTGCGCTAAATAATCCTGGTTACTTAGATTTAGGGGTTGGAGCGACGTGGACGCCTATTGAAAATCTCGTAGTAGTCTTTCACCCGTTGAACTACAACTTTGTTTTTGCGGATGAAGGATTTGACTATCAGTCTTCATTAGGCTTGAAGGCAGTAATCGACTACACAACCAATATCACAGAAGGTATTGCTTGGCGTTCTAATTTGTCCACTTTCGTCAGCTATGAAGATGCCAGCGAATTATCTAACTGGACTTGGGTCAATAACTTCAGCACGGCTTATAAAGGTATCGGTATTGGACTAGACTTAGGCTTGCGTCAGAACAAGCAAGAAGCCAATGCACAGAAAATGATGAATCCAAATGCTGACATTAGCGATAATCCATTACAGACGTATTATGTATTGGGGCTCTCTTATAATTTGAGTAGCAATTAAAAAAGCTACTAGCTATTCGGCGAAATGCTAAATTCAGTATATATAGAGTACGACTTGAGTTGTACATTGCTATGAAACAAAAAAGCCATTTTCTCACTGTGAGAAAGTGGCTTTTTTATGCTTCTGAATCGCCCAAATAATTTTGAGGATTAACTATTAGACTTGTTACGTCGCATCTCGATTGACTACAACGGACAAATTTTATTCTGTTCTGTGTTAAAATTTTTAGCCATAGCTAGGCTATGCCGAAAAATTTTGCCTTATCCAAAATAAAATTTGCTCCGCTTCGCCATAATCAGCTACGACGCAACAAGTCTATTACGGATAAACGTAAGTCACGCCTTTTCCGGCTTCTTCTATCGGCACACAACCGCTATATTCACGTGGATCGAAGACAAACTGTAAGTGTTCTTTCGCGCCTTTCTCAGATGTACAGTACGCCCAGCAAACGCTCTCTTTGATTTGCGGATAGAAGTCCTTCGCCTCGAATGGATTTTCCGCATCCGTATCACCGAAGGCAGCTTGATCGTACGCTTGAATCAATTCTAGCTGCTGCTCTGCACTCGCATCATTGAATGATTTGCCGAAGCGTGCTTCGCTGTCGGTGTCCATAGCCGCGAGACCATCCCGCAGTTTTTGTTGATCTTCTTCTGGTAAGAAAGAATTGGCGAAGCCATCCAAAAATTCCAACACACCAGCTTCTAAAGCACCGGGCGTATCGGTCTTTGGAATCAAAATATCGATCACACGCGATAGGCTACGGACACCCGCTTCATCGAAAAATTCACCGACAAAGGTGACATCAGGCTCTGACTTACAGCCTACAAGTAGACCGGAGAGCACAGAGGTCGAAACAGCTGTCCCGCCTAGAACGAGGAAGCTCCGTTTTATTGCATCTCTTCTATTCATATTTTAAGATATTAATCCCGATAGGTATCGGAATAGATGTTAGACACTAGACCATTTATAATGTGTAGCGTTTTCAACATCTAACTTATTTAAAAGTGGATGAATATTATTCTAAACCAGAAATACATCCACTGATAGAGTCAAATAATAAAGTTTTGTTGAGAGAGCTAGAAATAGCGTTTAGATGTTAGATAGTCTAACGTCTAATGTCTACAGTCTAACATCTCAAGAAAATTACAAATTCTGCTTATTCAATTCTTTCACCGCATAATCGACCGCACGAGCTGTAAATGCCATATATGTCAATGAAGGATTTTGGCAAGCGGCAGACGTCATGAACGAGCCATCCGTCAAGAATACGTTTTTCGCATCCCAAACCTGATTGTATTTATTGACGACAGATGTTTTACGATCGCGACCCATACGAGCCGTACCCATTTCATGGATGCCTAACCCAGGATAACTTTCACTATCATAAGTACGTACATTTTTGAATCCGGCTGCTTCTAGCATAGCTGCTGCATCATTCATCATATCGGCACGCATCTTGCGCTCGTTCTCTTTGAATTCAGCGTCGAAAATGACCGTCGGCAATCCCCATTGATCTAGGTTATCTCTGTCTAAAGTCATCTTGTTTTCGTGATAAGGTAGCGTCTCTGCAAAACCTGTCATCCCGATTCTCCACGCGCCCGGATGTTGTAGATTTTCTTTCAATTCGACACCAACACCTAGCTCCTTGACCGCGTGCTGCCAGCCACCACGACCAGCACCACCTTGGTAGCCAAAGCCACGAACATAGTCTTTGCTGGTGGTTGCTTTATCTAGGTTACGGAAACGTGGAATGTAAAAACCAGTCGGACGGCGACCACTGTAATATTTATCGTCGAAGCCTTCTACTTCTGCATTCGCGCCACAGCGGAAATGGTGATCCATTATATTATGTCCCAATTCGCCACTCTGATTACCGAATCCTTCTGGGAAAGCATCAGATATAGAATTCATCAAAATCTGAGTCGTCCCGATTGCAGAAGCGCAACCGAAAATGATTTTGGCATTGAAGACGATGTCCTCTTTGGTTTCTGTATCGATGACACGGACGCCTGTCGCACGCTTGTTGTCTTTATCGTAGAGTATTTCGTAGACGATAGAATTGGGACGTAAAGTCAGGTTGCCTGTAGCTGCTGCTGATGGCAAAGTAGAAGATAAACTGCTGAAATAAGCACCATAAGGACAACCTCGGATACATAGGTTGCGATACTGACAAGCGGAGCGTCCTTTGTGAGCGACAGATAAGTTAGCTGTCCGCCCGATTGTGACTGTATACCCCAATTTGCTTTTGACATCGTCGCGTAATTTGTTCTCGACGCAATTGAGTTCCATCGGCGGCAAGAAGTTACCATCCGGTAACTGAGCCAAGTTCTCTTTCATCCCGTGGATACCGACAATACCTTCTACATAGTCGTACCAAGGCGCAATTTCATCATAGCGAACCGGCCAATCTACACCAAATCCGTCTTTGGCATTGGCTTCAAAGTCCATGGCACTCCAGCGGTAGCTATGTCGTCCCCACATAATGGAGCGACCGCCTACATGATAGCCACGCATCCAGTCGAAGCGTTTGACTTCCTGATATGGGTGTTCGCTATCTTTGACAAACCAATGTTTGTGGGCTTCGCGGACGGTATATCCGGTACGGCTTTGTTTTTCGTAGTGTTCTTCAATTTCGGACTGAGGGGTTTGTCCTCTGTTCGGTAACTGCCAAGGTGCTTTGTAGGCAGTTGTATAGTCTTTGACGTGCTCGACTTTGCGTCCGCGCTCCAAGACTAGCGTTTTCAAGCCTTTTTCACAAAGCTCTTTTGCTGCCATACCGCCACTGATGCCCGAGCCAATCACGATGGCGTCGAAGGTGTCAGTACCGTTTGTTTGCAAGTTAAATTTCATGTAATTCTTTTCTATAATTAGTGTAAATGATTAAGGTCGTACGAGGCAGGGCAATTTAAGAAAATATACTTGTTTGAAGAAGAAAAGCAGTCGCATCCCCTGTTTTGCCTATTATTATTTTACATTCGGATAGAAATTAGCTGTATTATTACACTCACATTTTTCATACTATGTCTACTGTTTTACTGCTAGAATCCATCCATGAGGATGCTCATCAAATATTGGCGCAACAATCAACTGTTGTCACTGCTGAATATAACCCAACTGCCGTTGACGCCATTATCACTAGAGGAAAAGGACAAGTTAATGCTGATTTGATTCATCAACTACCCAATCTAAAAGTGATCGCACGCTGTGGTGTGGGATTGAATAATGTCGATTTGGAGAGTGCAAGGGCGAAAGGACTAGAAGTGCTGAATACACCAGGTTTGAATGCGGCGACAGTTGCCGAGCATACCATCGGGTTGATGTTGATGTTGCAGCGGCAATTGTATCGAAATATCGCAGCCACGAAACAAGGCGATTGGCAAATTCGGAATCAATATGGCGGCGATGAGTTGAGAGGAAAGACGTTGGGTATTTTAGGCATGGGCGACATCGGGCAAAGAGTAGCGAAAATCGCGACTGCTTTAGAGATGAATGTAGTCTATTGGAATCGGTCGGCTAAGGATGTCTATTATGATCGTCTGTCATTAGAAAATGTTCTAATAGATTCAGACATCATCAGTATTCATTTGCCGCTTACGGAGGAGACTAGGTATTTATTGGATCAAGAGAAATTGGCTCTATGTCACCGTAACGTTCTGATTATCAACACCGCTCGTGCTGAAATCATAGAACCGAATGCTTTGCTTGAAGCCTTACAAAATGATAAAATCAAAGGTTATGCTGCTGATGTTCCGCGCAGCCAATCAAATATAGAAAAGCAGCTATACACTTTAGATCAAGTCTTATTGACGCCACATATTGCTAGCCTGACGGCGCGTACTTATCGCGATATTTGCGTGACGAGTGCGGTGAATGTGCTGGCGTTTTTGAGTGGAGAGGAGGTGAATGGGCGGTTTCGGGCTTTGAGGTGAAATTCGCTCGACATTAGTGAAGCAAATCATTTCTTACTGCATCAACTTCGACAAATAAACACTCTCTTCAATTAGCAACAGAATAACCGCAAACAAGAGCACATAATAGAGTATCCGCCAAATGTTTCTCAACTGCTTCAATGAAAATAGTACTGAATACATAGTAATCAAAGAGAGCAGATAAAAAGCATTGATGAGAAAGGCATTAATGAAAAATAGGTCGTAAGTATTTGGAATGAATGAAGCAATTCCACTATACAGTAGATAAGTCAAAATTGGCAAAACAATGGATGCGCCTACTAGCTTAAAGAGAAATGAATACCCGTAATCAACATTCCACGCCTTTTTGTGACGCATAACATATTGAAAAACTAATAATCCAAGCACAAATAATCCTGTAGCAGCTACATGAAACCATTTATTGTTTATCTTTTTTTTTCGGGTAGAATGTGCTATCGTTTCCACCAGATGACCACCGCCATATATATCTGTTTTGACCATCTCGCCAAACTCAAACGTCTTTCTTTCATACAAAAGCCCTCGATCATTATAGTACGTCCAAGCACCTTCTTCTATGCCATTGTCATAGTTGCCTGCTATGACCAACTGACCTTCCAAATTATACCTTCGAAGTTTGCCGTCTAGTCGACCATTATAAAAGCGAAGCGAGTCAATGCCTTCTGTATGTTCTAGACGAAGTGTGTGTCGACCTTTTACAATCAATGTATCGAGTAACGTTTGGTAGGTAAATATCATATTTGCTTGCGAGTACACCTTCTTTAAGAATCGCATATCTAAATCTCGAATCACTTGAATTCTGTAGAAATCGTCTTGTATATCTGGAATCTCTGATAGCCCAATCGACTCAATGGCTACCACTGAAAAACTATCTATCTCATAGGTGGTGTAGTCACCCGGATAATTTATTTCCTCGTCCGGTGAAAAGCTATTATGAAACAACAAATACTGAGGTGGCTGAAATATTTCTCCAGGTGCCGGAACAGAAGTCGCCCCGAAAGCAAATACCGTCACAATAGTGACTAACAAGGGATGTAATTGGATTCGGTAATTTAGCTTCTGGAAGTTATAGTACGAGAGCGGCAGTACTAGGAGAGCCATCAAATCAGTCACATCAACGACTCTATCTATGCTGTAAAAATGTACACTAAAAAAGTCGATAAATAGCTGTGCAAGCGGACTTTTCCAATAGATAAAAAGTACGGCAGTCAAAAGGTGAATCAGTCCTTTTTGCTTAGGGAAGAGCGTCGACCAAAAGACAGCAAACACATAAAGTCCGCAAAAGTCAGATAGCTTTCCAGTCAGCCAATTGTGACACTCTTCCTTGAAGTAAAAGTCATTTAGAAGCAGTAACAACAAGCAGATCAAAAAAGAAGTAGATTGAAGTAGTGTATATCGGCTTTTCATGGTTTGCAGGATTGGTTAAATTGGACTTTAGCCAAAGGAATCATTGTCAGGTAACTGTTTGAAGCAGGATTTGCTCAAGGAAATCAATTCTTCGTTTTAAATGTCCAACATCGGTATCAAATGACGATGTTGGACATTTGTTTGCGCTTCTATCATCAAGTCGTAAATGGCATCAGAAGCGTCTCTAACCAAGTAAATCAGTCGTTTAAAGCAATGTGCCTATCTGCCTAGCCAACAAGTGAACTGCCTAGCCCGGTCGGTTAGTTTCTTGTGCACGCGAGTCTGTGGGCGTTCGTCCCGGTACCTTGACAGCAAATAGCACCCTCAAGCAATACTTCCGCTTTTTCCAGACCTTTTTACTGAACGCAAATGAAAAGTGCGATATTACCGAATGAAGCCTTGGCTTCATATTTGAGTTGTTGAAGTGGTCGAATACCTCAATATACTTTACTCATTGCCAGGGGTTCTTTGGCTTTTTATATCTCTTCTCACTCTAGGTGACAAAACTTTCCTGCAAGCGAAAAGCATGATCGACCTTGTCGAGTAAGGCTTGAATTGGTCTGAAAAGCTGCCTCAAGTAGTTTTCATCTTGATGAAATCGTCGAATCGCTT
>JBCDHX010000020.1:0-53686 GCA_038749535.1 Bacteroidota bacterium | reverse complement strand
TATGGAGCAAGTGTGGAACACGTTTTACTTGGGTGGCGGATGGCGAAAGGGAAGGTTCGACGGAGGAGTTTGCCATTTCTAGACCTTTTGATTCGTTTTGGGGCAATAGCCTGTCCCGCTTGCGGGACCAAAATGAATAGCCCGTCGGCTTTGCCTGTCCCGACTCTCGGGGAGACAAATACCATGCTCATGTCGCTGAAAAATTGAATCATTTGATAAATCAAAGAGCAAAAAGGAATTTGATGCGTTTACCCTACTTTTTTATTTCACCAAATAATCAGTTATCTTCCCATCCTGTCAAAACCGACCAACTGATGCGAAGCTACTTTATCCTTTTTCTACTCCTCCCCTATCTCACCATCGCCCAAATCTGCACCGGCAACCTCGGCGACAACATCTTCGAATCTGGAGACTTCGGAAAAGGAGAAACATTCAATGTTTTGGAAGACCCTGGCATCGCACCGGGCTATCTATATGACAGAAATGGACCACCTAGCGATGGCTACTACACCATCACCAGCAACACCGGTGCTTGGTCGAGTCTATACGGTACATGGATGACATTGAGAGACAATTCTGCTGACCCAAATGGCTACATGATGGTCGTCAATGCCAGCTATGAAGAAGGTGTATTTTATGAACAAACCATAGAAGGACTCTGCGATAATACGTTATACACTTTTTCGGCAGACATCATCAATGTAGTGAAGCAGAATGTAACCGGACATCACGACCCCAACGTTTCTTTTTTGCTAAATGGAGAAGTAAAGTATAACACTGGCAATATCAGACAGACGGAAAGATGGAATACGTATGGATTTACGTTCACGCCTGAACTGGGACAGACGACTGTTACCCTCACCCTTCGTAACAATGCGCCCGGCGGCATCGGCAATGATCTGGCGTTGGATAATATTTCGTTTCGGGCTTGTGGTCCAGAGGCGTTAATTTTGCCAGTCGAGATCGCGAATATCTGCGAAGATGGCGACCCAATTAAATTGGATGCGACCATTGTTGGCAATCAGTATAGTACGCCTACTTTCCAGTGGCAGCGCAGCTTTGACGAAGGTGAAACTTGGGAAGATATAGTCGGTGAGACGGGTAGCTCTCTTATACATACCGAAAAGGCAAGTGGCTTTTATTACTATCGTTATCTGCTAGCCAATGAAAATGCGCACCTCACCAATACCAAATGCCGCGTCAATTCTAACATCAAAATCGTCCACGTCGTCCCCAAATTTTACACCATCGTCGATACGCTTTGTCAGGGATTGAGCTTTGAATTGAATAATGTCGGCTACGATCAAACAGGTGTGTATGTCGATTCTTTGATCTCTTCTTTGGGCTGTGATAGCATCGTGACACTGGACTTGACGATAGTGCCAGACCGGAATGTACAAGCAGACGTACAAACCACCAATCCGACTTGTAGCAGTTTTTCAGATGGAGTGATTCGCATCGAAAATGTTCGTCAGTTTTATCCGCCTTTTCGGATTGAGGTGACCGATGAGTTCCCCGAAAGTATGGGCGTCTTTGAAAATTTAGCTGCCAATACCTATGTCGCCAGAGTGACCGATCATTTTGGCTGTTTTTGGGAAAAAACGATTGCGATAGAAGATCCTGAGCCGTTTGTCATTGATGTGGGTGCAGATATAACGATTGATTTGGGCGATAGTATTCGGTTGTTTTATGACCAAAACTATGCCATTGTACAGCTAGAGTGGCAGCCCGATTTTTGCGAAACGGATTGCTCGACGACTAATTTCTATCCTATTCAAAACGATACCTATACCTTAGAAGCCTTCTCGGAACAGGGTTGTCAAGCCAGTGATTCCCTCAAAATCACCGTTATCCCTGTCCGAAAAGTCTACATTCCGAATACATTCGCGCCAGATGGACAACAAGAAAATCAACGTTTTACCGTCTTTGGTGATACGCCAAACGTGCAGCGCATTCTCTCCCTTCGTATCTTTGATCGCTGGGGCGGACTGGTCTTCGAGCAATTCGACTTTGCGCCCAATGATGCCGACGCGGGATGGGACGGGCAGATCAATCGGCAATTAACCAACGGAAACCCCTATATTTATTCGGTAGAAGTGTTATTTTTGGATGAAGCCATCAAGAATTTTAGTGGTGAACTGATGATCGTGGGGCAATAAATTTATAGTCCCGCCTTCACCAGATCATGCAAATGTATCACACCGATATATTGCTCACCGTCGACCACCACCAACTGCGAAATACTCCAATCACTCATCAAATCAAGCGCAGCAGTCGCTAGCTCACTCTGTTCAATATGGCGTGGCTGTGGACTCATAATATCGGCTGCTGTGAAGTGAGACACATCGCCTTCTCGCTCTAGCATTCTGCGCAAATCACCATCTGTGATGATCCCTTGAACAACTTCTTTTTCATCTACGACTACCGTACAGCCTAATCGCTTGGTCGTCATCTCCACGATAGTTTGTCGCAGAGTGGCAGTCGTTTTGACCAGCGGACGGTCTTGATGATGGCAGACGTCGCTGACGCGCAAATACAATCGCTTGCCCAATGCTCCTGCCGGATGATATTTAGCAAAATCCGAAGGTGCGAATCCTCTAGTCGCTAGCAAAGCGCTTGCCAGAGCGTCACCCATCGCCATCTGTGCGACTGTGCTAGCAGTAGGTGCTAAATTGTTGGGTTCTGCCTCCCGAGCGATAGGAGTGTATAAGAGATGATCGGCTTGCTGCGCCAAATAAGAATGTGGACGAGCCGTCATAGCAATCAGACGCATACCAAACTGTCGCAGCAACGGAATAAGTGCTTTAATTTCTGCGGTCTCTCCACTTTTGGACAAACAAATAATCACATCTTTGTCCTGAATCATGCCTAGATCACCGTGGAGCGCATCAGCGGCATGCATGAAAACAGAGGGCGTCCCCGTAGAATTGAGGGTAGCGACTATCTTTCTTCCGATCAATGCACTTTTCCCGATTCCAGTGACGATAATTCTTCCCGGACAATTGGATATTTCTCGAACAGCAGCGACAAATTCTTCATCAATAGAATTTTTCAAACCCGCAATCGTTTGCGCCTCCGTCTCTAATGTAGCTAAAGCCGTTTTAACGATTAATTGACTTGAAATTGTCATATACTTTTCTATTTTTGTCCGCCCAAATCACTTGAGCACCAATCATTTATCCCAATCCTTCCAATCGGTATTCTTTTGAACGATTTGTAACTCATCTGTAATAGCGAAGGACTAGATTGCAGAAGAATTGAAACATTGAGCACATAAAGCAATGCGCTTAGCTCACATCTATTCGTGCCGCAAAGAAACGTAAAAAATTAGTACGCGGCATTTGACATCGAGACGAAGAAAGCCAATCTACACCTTTTAAGTAGTTGAGGGTAAATAAGTCCCCTTTCTGACCGAGTAGATTTTTCTGTTCAGATGAACTTGTCCCGCTTGCGGGAGGCGAAAAACGCAGGCCATGCCTTCCGAGGAGTCGGAACAAATTATCGAAGAGGCTTTTCAACGAAATATGAGCTGAAAAGATGCCGTCACGAAATAGGAAATTATATGCGCTCACCTACTTATATATTTATAATTTTATATAACTTACACGACCGAACTTAGTCCCACACACTTTCCAAGACTATCTATTTATCACTCGGTCTATTTAACAAACAGCAACAGCAGATAAAGACTCACATTCATGACAGTTACCAGTGAACTACTGCACGGTTCCCTCCAGCGTTTTTTTGGCTTTGACAGTTTTAAAGGCAATCAAGAGGCGATTATTCAGAGCGTATTGAACGGCGAAGATACTTTTGTCATCATGCCCACAGGCGGTGGCAAATCCCTATGCTATCAGCTACCTGCCTTGATGATGGGCGGCACAGCCATCGTGATTTCTCCCTTGATCGCATTGATGAAAAATCAAGTAGACTCCATACGAGGACATAGCCAAGACGATGATATCGCACATTTCTTGAACTCCTCACTGAGCAGAACACAGATGCGTCGCGTCAAAGCAGACATCACAGATGGTAAAACCAAGCTGCTTTTTATCGCTCCTGAAACACTTACTAAGGAAGAAAATATTGCTTTCTTCAAAAGTGTAGACATCTCTTTTGTAGCTGTCGATGAAGCGCACTGTATTTCAGAATGGGGACACGACTTCCGACCGGAGTACCGCCGCATCCACGACATGATCGAGGCCATTTCCAAAAATATCCCCATCGTCGCTTTAACAGCAACGGCTACACCAAAAGTACAGTCTGATATTGTCAAGAACCTCAATATGGAGAATGAAGCGACCTATGTCTCTTCTTTCAACCGCGACAATCTCTACTACGAAGTGCGCCCCAAAGGCAAAAAAGATCATGTCTTTAAAAACATTGTTCAGTTCATCAAGCAGCGCAGCGATCAGTCCGGTATTATCTATGTACAAAGTAGAAAATCAACCGAAGAAATCGCACGCGTCCTCAATGTCAATGACATCAAAGCAGCTCCTTATCATGCCGGACTAGATGTCAAAACGAGAAGCAAAGCACAGGATGACTTTTTGATGGAGGAAGTCGATGTTATCGTCGCGACCATTGCTTTCGGTATGGGCATCGATAAGCCAGATGTGCGTTTTGTGATTCACTACGACATCCCGAAAAGTATAGAAAACTACTATCAAGAAACAGGTCGTGCCGGACGTGATGGCATGGCAGGTGACTGTTTGGCTTTTTATTCTTACAAAGATATTCTAAAGTTAGAAAAATTCTTGAGAGATAAACCGGTCGCCGAGCGCGAAATGGGGATGCAACTCATGGATGAAGTGACCGCTTATGCAGAGACGACCGCTTGCCGCCGAAAGTTTTTGTTGCATTACTTTGGAGAAGAATATAACGACTCCAACTGCAATAATATGTGCGACAACTGCCGCTATCCAAAAGAGAAAATAGAAGTCCAAACAGAGGTACATCAGGCACTTTGTGCCGTCGTCGAGCTGGAAGAAAACTATGGCATCAAAACCATGGTCGACTTCTGTCGAGGCAAACAGACAAAAGTCATGAAGGACTTCAAATTCGATCAGCGACCGCTCTACGGCATCGGTAAAGAAAAAGATGATAATTTTTGGTTCTCTGTCTACCGACAAACCCTGCTACAAGGGCTTTTGCGTAAAGACATCGAAAGCTATGGCTTACTGAAATTGATGCCAAAAGGTCAAAACTTCATCGACAATCCGACGGAGTTTTTCATCTCTTTAAATCACGACTTTGAAGTCGAACGACAGCAAGAGGCAGCAGAAGCTTCCGGTAAAACAGCCGTCCTAGATGAGACGCTTGTCAAAATGCTAAAAGACTTGCGCCGTCAGGAAGCGAAGCGACGCAGTGTACCACCGTTCGTCATTTTCCAAGATCCTTCCTTAGCAGATATGGCAACTCAGTATCCGATCTCTATGGCGGATATGAAAAATATAAGTGGTGTCAGTGAAGGAAAAGCGACTCGATATGCGCGACCGTTCATAGAGTTGATTAAGGAATATGTAGAAGAGAACGATATTGACCGCCCGACAGATTTTGTGGTCAAGCAAGTCGCCAATAAATCAAAAGCTAAGATTGCATTGATACAAGGCATAGATCGCAAAATTCCTCTGGATGATCTCGCTAGCTCGAATAGTCTCAATATGGAGGAGTTGATGCACGAGCTAGAAGCCATTGTCGCCTCCGGCACTAAGGTTAATATTGATTATTATCTGGAAGATGCGGTAGATGAATATAGCCGAGAAGACATCATGGACTACTTCATGGAAGCAAGTACAGATTCTGTAGAAGAAGCATACAAAGAGCTACAGGAAGACGACATCACGATGGAAGAAATTCAGTTGATGCGCTTGAAATTTATGTCTGATTTGGGGAATTAGCTGTTAGCTGTTAGCTGTTAGCTGTTAGCTGTTAGCTGTTAGCTGTTAGCTGTTAGCTGTTAGCTGTTAGCTGTTAGCTGTTAGCTGTTAGCTGTTAGCTGCAAAACTGTTGGGTGACGAAGGTGTTCATTCAACAGTTTTTTGTTTGTCTCGTAACCGCTGAACTTGTTTAGCTGGTTGAATAGATCGACTAGTCTATAGTCTAAATTTAGCTATTCCGAGTTCAATGATAATTCATTCTTAGCACATCAATTACAATATGAAAATATTTCTAAGCTTTCTTTTAAGTTTAACTTTCATCACTATTTCATTAGCCCAAAACGACAAACCCTACAAAGTCATCGCCACAGCATCTATTTTTGCAGATATGGCAAAAAATATAGCAACAGATCGTATCGAGATTGAGACGATTGTGCCTATCGGTGGAGATCCACATATGCATGAACCGACACCACGCGACGCACAACTGGTTATCGATGCTGACTTAATTTTGAAAAATGGATTGACTTTTGAAGGCTGGCTGAATGAGCTGATCGACAATTCAGGTACATCTGCCAAAAGTATTTTGATTACAGCAGGTGTAGAGGCGATCAGCAGCGAGCAGTATGCAGGTTCGAGCGATCCACACGCTTGGATGAGTGCTGAAAATGGCTTGATTTATATTGAAAATATCAAAAATGCCCTCATTCAACTAGATCCCGAAGGTCGAGAAGAATACGAGTTTAACTATGGGGTGTACAAACAGCAGCTGGAAGACTTGGATGCCTATATCCGAACGCGCGTCAATGACATTCCAGAAGAAAAACGAGTGCTCATCACCTCTCATGACGCTTTTCAGTACTATGGTCGACGATATGGTATCCGGCTGGAGTCTGTGTTAGGTGTCTCTACAGATGCGGATGTGCAGACCGCTGACATTGTTCGCTTAAGTGAAGTAATCAAGTCGACCAGTGTGCCAGCAGTATTTATCGAAAGCACTGTCAATCCAAAACTACTGGCGCAGCTTGCAAAAGACAACAATGTCAAGGTGGGCGGTAAACTGTTTGCGGATTCCATCGGTGATGAGGATAGCGAAGCACCGAGCTATTATGATATGCTAAAATACAATACAGACACTGTTGTAGAAGCGTTGACGAGTAAAGTAGAAGAGACGCAAGCAGCACCGGAAGAAGAAAAGAGTAGAGCTTGGATTTACATTTTACTGGCAGTAGCAGCTTTGTCTGTCTTACTCATTTTGCCGCGTTTGATGAAAACATAATCCATAGAAACCCGTCAGTGATGGGCATAAAAAAACCGAGCATTCCCATGTTTGATGGAATAGACTCGGTTGTAGTTTTAAAGGTTTAAACGGTTTATGTTTTTCGTTTTATCTTGTATGCTGTAAAGATAGATAATTTTGTGAATTACAACAATAAATGAAGAAAATTTGGAAAATTAAGCTAAAAAAAGTGTGCAAACGGTTGCATCCAGCGATTATTCGCTAATTTTAATAACGAAATTTGGCATCTCAATACGAATCAACTCATGAGACTTCTACATACATCAGATTGGCATTTGGGACAAAAATTTCAGCATCGTGATCGAGCGGAAGAACATTTGGTGGCTTTGACTTGGCTGGTCAAAACCATCGAAAACGAGTCGATAGACTGCTTGATCGTCGCCGGGGATATATTCGACATCGGCAATCCTCCCAATTACGCACGACGAATGTATTATCGTTTTTTGACTGCTCTTTTAAAGACTTCTTGCCAATACATCGTCATCATCGGTGGCAATCACGATTCTCCTTCCATGCTCAATGCCCCCAAAGATTTATTGGAAGCTATGAATGTATATGTATTGGGAACAACCACGGGCGATTTAAAAGATCAAATACTAGAACTACGCAACAAAGAAGGAAAAATGGAAGCTGTGGTCGCTGCTGTTCCTTTTTTACGAGATAAAGACCTCCGAGCCAGCATAGCCGGAGAAACAGGGGAAGAAAGAAAACTCGCTATCCGTGCAGGTATCCGTGCGCACTATCAAGATGTCAGCGAACTCATCAATCCATATAGACAACAAACTGTCCCGACCATCGCCGTAGGACACCTATATGTCAAGGGATCGTATGCCAGCGAAGAACGCGCCAATATTTACATCGGAGACACAGAAAATATAGAAGCCGATCAGTTTTCTGACTTATTCGACTATGTAGCTTTGGGACATATCCATAGAGCACAGACCTTCAAGGGCAATGAGCGCGTCCATTATTCTGGGTCGCTGCTGCCACTGAGTTTTAGTGAAACGAAAGATGATAAGATCGTCAAAATCATAGATATAGAAGCTGCCAATCGCATGAAAGTCCGCGACGTTCCCGTTCCTCTTTTCAGACGATTGAAAACGATTCAATTGCCTTTTGAGGACATGAAAACGCGTCTACAACAGCTACATGAAGACTACAAAAACGAACTTACCGTCTGGGTAGATGCCATCGTGACCGACGAAAAAATGATCCCCAATTTAGATTTAGAACTGCGCGAGTTTGCACGCCCATTGAATGTAGAACTCCTTAAAATTCGTACCACTTTCCAAGCCCATACCCACGCTTTTACTTATACTGAACGCGACTTGAAGGACTTGAATCCGTTAGATGTTTTTCTAGAAAAATGCAAGCTGCAAAATCTGAGCGAAAAAGAGACAGAAGATTTGACGATGACGTTTAAGGAATTGCAAGCTTGGATGCTGGAGGAGAAGTAATTTTTTTGATTGGAGAACTGGTGGAACTGGTGGAACTGGTAAATTAGTAAATTGGAGAAATTGATTGAATATTCTACCTATTCCGCCAATTTTTCCAATTCTACCGATTTTACCAAAACTCACTCTACATCACCCATCCATTTCTTAGCAATAGGACTCAAAGCGAGAAAGACAATACCGGCTCCTAGACCTAACCAAACAACAGACATAAACAAGCTTGGCATCTGTTCTAAATCTTCTGCATTGAACTCACCACCATACCATCCGGCAATCAAGTTACCCAATGCTGTAGCAACAAACCACAAGCCCATCACTTGTCCATAGAGCTTGGCAGGAGCTAACTTAGTCATCGTACTCAACCCAACCGGACTCAGCGTCAACTCCCCTGCCGTATGCAAGAAGTAAGTCAAGATAAACCAGTACAAACCGACTTGACTATCCGGTGTCGCGATCTTGGCAGCTTGTACCATGACGAGGAAGCCTAAAGCCATCAGAATCAAACCAAAGGCAAATTTTACCGGAACAGATGGATTCAAATTACGAGCAGCTAGCCTGATCCAAAGTGCTCCAAATAGAGGTGCAAAAATGATGATGAAAGTCGGATTGATCGCCTGTACTGAGCCTGCCGGGATTTCAAACAACCCAAAAACAGAACGGTCTGTCAGCTCTTTGGCAAACAAAGTTAGGGTCGTCGGCGCTTGCTCAAAACCTGACCAGAAGATGGCAGCCCCGATGAATAATAAAACGACGACACCCATTTTTTTCTTCTCCGGTACAGTCAGTCCACCACCTATAAAAATATATAGAAAGAAAAAAGCACTAATCAAAACAATGACCACACCCAGCGTATCACGAATACCGACTGCTGTAGTCAGATCGACAACACCTACCGCTTGCAATATTACAATCAAAACAACCAATGAAACTGCCAGAATAAGCGCGATAGTATTGTTACTTTTTCCGCTAGTCGTATCTAGCTTCGCTTTAGGAACCACACCGATATCGTCCAGTGTTTTTTGTGTCAAACGGTACTGTACCAGTCCAAAGAACATACCTACTGCCGCCGCTCCAAATCCTAGATGCCAATTGATATTCTCTGCCAACAATGGAACAATGATTTGTCCCAATACTGACCCAATATTGATGCCCATATAAAAAATGGAAAAGCCTGCATCTCGACGTGCACCACCTTCAGGATACAAGTCTCCGACGATACTACTGATATTGGGTTTCAATAGTCCTGTCCCAATGGCAATCAAACACAGTCCGAAAAAGAAAATCGCTGGAGAACCCGGAATCGCTAAAGTCAGGTGTCCGAGCATAATAATGATGCCACCGTACCAAATCGCTTTCCGCTGCCCAAAAATATTGTCAGCCAACCATCCACCTGGTAGCGTCAATAAATAAACGCCTGCTGCATAAAGTCCGTAAGCCGCTCCTGCTGTTTCATTTTCCAGCCCTAGTCCTTCTTTTGCTACATCTGTTATCATGAAGAGCATCAAAATCGCCTTCATGCCGTAGTAGCTAAATCGCTCCCACATTTCCGTAAAAAAGAGGGTTGCGAGTCCTTTTGGGTGTCCAAAAAATCCTTTTGTGTCTGCCATAGTTTAGAGATGAGATCGTTCTCTCGCTTTGCGAGAATTACTTTTAGATATTAGATGTTAGACTACTTCAGCAATGATCAAAAGCCTACATATGCAATCCTGATCTGCCAGTTATCAGCGCAAAATAGACATTTCAAGGGAAAATGGATATTTCGATAACGCAAAAGGATGTATAAACCCAAAATCCAGCTCTTGAAATACAAATATCAAGCACGATGCACTCACTTTTACATTTAGCATTCTATATTTTGCGGTTTTGCAGTTTTTAGTAAAAGTAGTTTCCAGAAAACAAAAAAGCGAATGCCCGGAACAATCCCGAACACTCGCTCAATAAAACGAAAAACTTATACATTAATGAGTTCTATGAAAAATTGACCTTTTCATTTCACTCTCTATATTAAATTCCTCACTAGAGGACTATTTATTTTTGCGTGTAACAATGTCAGCAAAACGATTGGCGTTTGACAAAAACTGGTCTTTAGCCGTCTCCAATGCATCGAAGATGATTGTTTGCTGACGAGTTCCCAATTTCAAGCCGCCTTCTACTGCTTTGTTGAATAGCTTTGCCCACTCTTCGTTGTTTGCTTTTGCCATATCTAGCAACTCATTGGTTGTATCCAGAGCATAAGCATTGACATCTTTTACAGTAGACTTCACTCTGGTGTAGCCACCTTTCAAATCGATTTTTTCGATAGCCTCTTCTGCGCGATCGCTAGCAGTCTCAGACAATTTTTTGCTGCGCTTAGCGACATTGTCAGAGATAGTTGTTGCTGCATCTTTGATCTGTTCATTCACTTTTCCGGCAGTTGATTTGATCTTATCTACGCTATCAGACAATTTGATGCCTTCTACCGCTTTCGCTGCATTGTCACGTAGTTGCTGACCGTTTTCTGCCAAATCGTTCACTACGTAGTTCGCTGTCTCTTGCACTTCAGCATTGACTTTCTTCACTGTATCAGTGATGGTTTTCAAGTTGCTGTTCTTTGTATTTTTATTGACTTTCTTGTTAGCCATGATATATTTCTTTTAAAGTTCAATTATTGGAAATAGGTTTTGGGTCATACTTTAGATCGACTGTATCTAGTCTTACTTAGCCAATTTCTTAGCTTCTTTCACCCATGTATTCACGTCATAGCGTGCGTAGCGTGGATCTTCTGTCTCTATCAATGTTGCCAAGTTTTTAGCGTCTGCTTTGGCTAGATCAGCGAAAGTTTCGATACCGTACTTGTTCAACACACTTTCCATTTTAGGACCTACACCGTTCAACAACTTCAAGTTGTCACGCTCTACCGTAGGCTTCATCGCTTTGGCTGCTTTCGCTGCTGCCTTTGTCGTTGCTTTTGCTACGTCAGCAACCTCTTTCTTAGCAGCTTTCGTCGCTTTGGTAATGTCTTTTGTCGCCTTCGCTTTTGTTTTTGCGGACGCTTTGGATTTTGCTACTGCCTGTTTTGCATCGGTCGCTGTTTGCTCGATTACTTTCGTTGCTTTTTTCTTAGCGGTCGCTGTCGCTTTGGTGACAGTTGCTCTCGCTTCGTCTGCGGTCTCCTTGATGTTGCGTGTAATCTGTTTAGTGTCGATACCGACCAATTTCATCAAGCGCTGACTGCCTTCCATGTATTGCTCGCGCATACCGGCTACGGCTTTCAATGCCAATTTCTGAGTCGTGTCTGTCGCTTCTACACCCGTGCTCAATGCTTTAGCAAATGTCGTTTGCCACTGCTCACCAGCTGCAATCGTCTCCTCTACGATCTCATTAGATACTTTGAAAAAATCGTCGTTTACTTCTTTTACTTTCGCACGTAAGTTGTCTGCTGTTTCTTTGATATTCAACATGGTCTCTTATTTAGAAATTTGTTCTTTGATAAAATAATTGTGGCTTGGTTTGGAGAAAACCAAAAGTCATTGCTTTCAACTATTTTCCCCTTTTTAGTAAGCACGATACAAAGATACAGGTGGGTAGTTACAGATGAGTTACAGATGCGAGAGCGGGAGGATTTTTTGAGAAAGATGTACTTTTTTGCTTTGAAATGTCAAGCGTCAAATGATATGGTGAATGCAAATCAGACATGAAGTACTTAACACTGAGCATTGAGTATGTTTGCTGAGGATGCTAGGGCACTGACTGCCAAAAGATATACGCTCACTTTTACATGTGCCCGTTCGGTGCAGGCAAAATTTGACACTTTTTGGTTCTCAGGAAAATGTGAAGTAAAGAAAGGATAGCAACTAGACTTTGACAACGATCACCAAAGTCTAGTCATACAGGAATTTTCTACTCGCCTGCCGCATACTCTTCCCAAGACTTTTCGGTATATACTTCATCTGCGATGAATGTTAATTCTTTCATCATTTGCGGCGCTTCTTTGAAACCCGGAGAGATTAGAATACGCTCCATTTTACCATTTAGATAAACCAAGGACGGATAGCCCAATCGACCTTCCAATAAGGAGTACGCCAACTCATGCACACCACGTCTACCTTGCGCAATAAACTTAAAAGTATGCCCATTGAATTCGATTTCTTCTTTCTGCTCTGCATTGAATTTGACTGGATAGAAATTCTCGTTGATGTACTTTGCTACTTCATCATTCGAGAAGGTTTTTTTGTCCATCACTTTGCACCAACCGCACCAGTCAGTATACATATCGACGACGATTTTTCTGGGACTTTCTTTATTTAGCTCAATAGCTTCTTCCCAGGTATACCATTTGATGGTTTCTTTCTCGGTAGTCGTAAATGCAGAAAATGCCAATCCAGTGACCAACAGCATGGCTGCCAACAAAACTTTTTTCATGGTGTGTTATTTTAGATTCTTGTTATAAGAGGTGGTTGATTCTGCTCAAAAGTACGCGCTGATAGCTCAGAAGTTGTTCGATGCGCTTTTGTTTAACAAGTATTTATATGTGGAGCTTTAGAAGAGAATATATCGTCAATCCAACTCCTGAAAGCTTTCGGGACATCAATTCGTCAAAAAGAAATGAAACGTAAAAAAGTAGTTGTCGCCCTAGGTGGTTCCAGTGGGTCAATTTATGCCAAAGTACTCTTTGATCGCTTAGTCCGATTGAAAGATCAGCTCGAAGCAGTCGGCGTCGTGATGAGTGAGAATGCGAAGTTCAATTGGCGATATGAACTGGATGATGAGTCTTATAAAGAGTATCCATTCACTTTTTATGAAAAAAATGACTTCATGGCACCATTTGCCTCCGGCTCCGCCAAGTACGAAACCATGATCGTCTGTCCTTGCTCAATGGGACTGATGGGACGCATCGCTTATGGCATCTCAGATGACTTGACCACTCGCGCAGCTGACGTCATTTTCAAGGAAAGACGGCGTCTTATCTTAGTACCACGAGACACACCTTACAGCTTGCTGCATATCAATCATATGAAAACCGTCACGGAAGCTGGTGGCATCATCTGCCCGGCTAGCCCTTCTTTTTATTCGCGCCCAGAGACATTTGAAAAGCTGGCAGCGACGGTGATTGATCGAGTGTTGGATTTGGCAGGATTTGAGTTGCAGTCCTATCGGTGGGGGGAAGATGGAGAGAGTAAGAGTTTGAGAGTTTGAGAGATGCGAGAGAACGCTATGCTCCCAATTTCACCAGTTATCCAATTGCACCAGTTTCCTCGGTTCTTCCAATCTACAAGAGGTGATGCGTGATGACGCGAGAGGTGAGAGAATGCTATGCTCCCAATTTCACCAGTTATCCAATTCTACCAATAACAACAATTTCCAAAGATCACAATCAAACAACAGCCACCTTCGTTTTCAAAGTCACCAGAATAAAAGACACATGAACAAATTCGGTTGGACACTACTACTACTCAATTTCGCCTTTGCGCTTTCCGCTCAAAACTATACGACCCTCAAAACCACTTCCAAAAAGGAAAGCAAACGCTATACCGAAGCAAAAGACGATGCATTTGCTGGACGATATACGGATGCTCTAAAGCAATTGGACAAACTCTTGGCAGACAATGCGACGTTCATCAATGCTTGGATTTTGAAAGGACAAATTCATTTTGACCAAAAACAGTTTGCTCCGGCAGAAATAGCTTTGAAAAAAGCAATAGAGATCGACCCGACTTATAATGATTTGGTCTATTATATATTGGGTATCGCAACTTTCGATCAGGAGCGATTCGGAGAGGCAGCAGACTGGTTTTCGACCTATGAGCAGCAGTCGCCAGCAGATCACCGACGATTAAGACGTGCTCGACAGTTTGGGAAGCAGGCACAAATAGCCGCCGAATTGATCGCCAATCCTGTTCCTTTCGACCCAAAACCGATGTCGGACGCCATCAACTCTCCTTTTCGTGATTATCTACCTTCTTTGACAGCAGATGAATCCATATTCATTTTTACAAGGCGCATACAGGGACAAGAAGATTTTTTCTTCTCAAAGCGTGACGAAGATGGTAATTGGACAGATGCGCGACCACTTAGCCGACTGAATACACCGCAAAACGAAGGTGCACAAACCGTTTCCGCAGATGGTAGCTTGTTCGTCTTTGGCGCCGGAGATCGACGAGACAGCTATGGTGGCTTTGATTTATACTTTTCGGAGCTCATCAATGGACAGTTTACACCGCCTATCAATATGGGCAATCTCATCAATACCAGAGCGCGTGATCGACAGCCTTCTCTGAGCAGCGACGGCAAATATTTGTATTTTGAAAGTGCGCGACCCGGTGGACTGGGCGGCGGCGATATTTGGGTGAGTGAGCGACAGAGCGATGGCACTTGGGGTAATCCCAAAAATCTAGGTGTGCCTATCAACACGTCTGCCGATGACCAATCGCCTTTTATTCATGCCGATGGCAAAACCCTGTATTTTATGTCTAAAGGACATCCCGGCATGGGCGGTTTTGATTTATTCGTGAGCCGAAAGCAAGCCGATGGTAGCTGGAGCGAACCCAAAAATATAGGCTATCCCATCAATACCAAAGCGAATGAAGGTGCGCTGTTCGTGTCTTTAGATGGTCGAACGGCTTATTACACTAGCAATCAGCAGCCACCAGAGTATGGCGGACTCGAAGATATTTACACTTTCGAGATGCCAGAAGCGGCGCGACCAGCACCAGTGACCTATGTGCGCGCTATTGTGAGAGATGCGCGTACTCGTCAGCGCATCCAAGGTGCAAAAGCCGAAATCCACGATCTACAATCGACTCAGTTGCATAGCACTAACTATACTAATGAGCGTGGCACTTTTTTGAATACACTACCTGTCGGCACAGACTACGCCCTTAATGTGAGCGCAGATGGCTATTTGTTTCACTCCGAAAATTTCGCGCTGTCCGAAGACTTGGAAGTAGATGAAGCTTTTCAGCTGGAAGTCTTGTTAGAACCTATTCCGACGGAAACAGTGACGACTAGAGATCGTAAACCAATTATTCTAAAAAATATCTTTTTCCGCACCAGTGAAACAGAACTCCTTACACAGTCGCTAACGGAACTAGAGCGATTATATCAACTACTGACCGATCAGCCCAATTTGTCTATTCAAATCAATGGACATACAGACGATGTCGGCTCAGAGGAAGACAATCAGCAACTCAGTGAAGGTCGCGCTAAGGCTGTTTATGACTATCTGATCGAAAAAGGAATAACAAAGAGTAGATTAAACTATAAAGGATTCGGAGAAAGCAAACCTATCGCTTCCAACGACACCAAAAGCGGACGCCAACAAAATCGGCGGACAGAATTTGAGGTTATTTCAGGGAACAACGATGAAAAATAGCTTGTCTTTCTTCTCCATTTTGCAATAAATTGCTAAGTTGGCAACGAAATTAAGTTCTCTCATTTGATAAGAAGTTTTTAGTTGCTTTTGCTGATTTATTGTCACTACTGAAATAGTCTCACATCTAAAAGCGAAAGCCTGTCCCGAATTTCGGGGCGATCTAATATCTCATATCTTGAACTTTAGTCAAAACGAAACGAATATCAACTATGACAAACGACAAGAAACTTTTTTACGGAAGTTGTTTTGCCCTCATTACCACGGCTTTTTCTTTTAGTTTCCGCGCTAGTATGCTTACTGCATGGGAGAGTGAATTGGGCATTGATAAAGTAGATTTAGGATTTATTAACTCCATGTGGTTCTGGGGTTTTCCCATTTCTATGATTATTGGAGGATTGATTTACAATACCGTCGGTGGTAAGAAAATCATGCAATTCGCTGTCTTTGCACATGGTGTCGGTATTTTGCTGACTATCTTTGCACCAAGTTTCGGTGCATCTGCCTATACCATTCTGCTTATTGCTACATTACTGATTGGTTTAGGCAATGGCTGTACCGAAGCAGCTTGTAATCCGATGATTGCAGACACTTACGAAGGCGTGAGGATGAGCAAGATGCTCAACCGTTTTCATATGTGGTTCCCCGGCGGCATCTTTTTAGGTAGTTTGATTGCGCTGTCGTTAGGAGATATTTCTTGGCAAATTCAAACGGCGATCCTCCTAGTCCCTACTATTATCTATGCGATACTTTTTGCCTCTGTAAAGTGGCCTTCTGCCAAAATAGCTGAGTCTGCCAGTTTAGAGAAAAACTTCTCATCAATGCTCACTCCGTTGTTCTTATTCATTCTCGTTTGTATGGGATTAACTGCTATGTCTGAATTTGCGCCTAATCAATGGGTAGAAATCACCTTAAAAGAAAGTGGAGCACAACCAATGTTGCTACTAGCCTTGACATTTGGTGTAATGACCATCGTAAGGTATTTTGGAGGAGCAGCAGTAAAGCAATTTACAATTCCAGGTGTGCTTTTAATCTCAGCAGTATTGGCGACCATCGGTCTATTCATGCTAAGTCAATCTACAGGTGTGATGGCTTATCTATCTGTTATCGTCTTTGGATTAGGAATCGCTTCTTTTTGGCCCAATATGGTTGGCTTCGTCGCGACGTTCATTCCTCGAAGTGGTGCAATCGGTATGTCGATTGTCGGTGCGATGGGTATGTTTATGGCAGGTCTTGTTCAGCCGGTCACTGGTGGATGGATTAAAGCTAATCGAGCTGCAGCCGAAGCTCAAGGGTTGACAGAAGGAGCAGCCGATTTGTATGCCGGACAGGCGACCATGAGTACACTGGTACTGTTTCCTGCTATTTTGATCGCACTATTCACCGTTTTGTTCTTCTGGATGCGCAGTCGCAAGCGTGAAGGACAAATACCTGCTGATGCAGCAATGGCGCATTAGTAACTCCTTACATTTAAATATCAAAAGCCATTCAGCGCAAGTCGTTGAATGGCTTTTGTTGTTTATGGGAGTCAGCCAAAACAAAAGCGTGGTAACTGATTCCAAATCAATTACCACGCTTCATTTTCGATAATTCTTTGTCAGAGCTTACTTCCGCTTCAACACTCGACGCACTGCATCCGCCACATCAATCGGGCTCATACCATACTTATCTAGCAATTGTGCAGGTGGTCCACTCTCCCCAAAGCTGTCATTGACGCCCACCATTCCCATCGGCATAGGATTGTTTCTTGCTAAGACTTGAGCGACACTACCACCGAGTCCACCATTGATCTGATGCTCTTCTGCGGTGACGACTGCGCCTGTTTTGTTCGCTGATTTTAGGATCGCTTCTTCGTCTAGTGGTTTTAGCGTATGGATATTGACAATTTCGCAGCTAATGCCTTCTTTCGCCAACTGCTTCGCCGCTTCTATCGAATTCCACACCAAATGACCAATCGCAAAGATACTCACATCCGTCCCTTCACTCATCACGATTGCTTTTCCAATCTCAAAATCGAACCGCTCTGTAAACACAGGCCAGCCCGGGCGACCAAAACGCAGATAAACTGGTCCTTCATGATCGGCTATCGCTAGCGTCGCTTTGCGCGTTTGCTCATAATCACAAGGATTGATGACCGTCATATTGGGTAGCATTTTCATCATCCCTAAGTCTTCTAAGATCTGGTGCGTCGCCCCATCTTCTCCCAACGTCACGCCGGCATGAGACGCACAAATTTTGACATTCTTATCAGAGTAAGCGACGGATTGACGAATTTGGTCATAGACGCGTCCTGTGGCAAAATTGGCAAAAGTGGTCGCATAAGGAATCTTACCGCCTATCGCCAGACCAGCTGACACACCGATCATATTGGCTTCTGCAATACCGACCTGCACAAAGCGATCTGGATAGTCCGCCCTAAAGTTTTCGATGCGCAGAGAAGCTGCTAAGTCCGCCGTCAAAATGATGACGTCTTCATTTATTTTTGCTAATTCATCAACGCCAGCGCCAAAGCCATCACGCGTCGATTTTTTTCCGTTAGCTGTTAATTGATCTAACATAGTTATTTTTTGATAGAGCTTGGAGAGTTTAGAAAAATTCTGAGAACTTCGAGAGCAATCGGGATTAAGGAATTCGGTATAAATCTCCTAGCTACTAGATTGATGTTTAATGTAAAAAGTAAGCTGCTATCGCAAAAGCTCAGCAACTGCTGAAAAGGCTAACAGCTAATAGCTCAAAGCTAATGGCTACCCTCATAAGGCTCCCCCTCATAAGGATAAGTAAAATCACCCAGCGTCTCTTCCAATTGCGAAAGCGCGTCAGTTGTTTGTTCCTCATTCGGTGCTTTACCGTGCCATTTGTGTGTGCCCGTCATGAAATCAACGCCCGACCCCATTTCGGTTTGCATCAAAATACAGATTGGTTTGCCGTTGCCAGTTTTGCTGACGGCTTCTGTGAGCGTATCGACTACTTTTTGCATATCGTTGCCATCATCTAAGACCATCACATCCCAGCCAAAAGCTGCCCATTTGGCATCCAAGTCACCTAGCGACATAACATCTTCAGTTGAACCATCAATTTGCTGCCCATTATGGTCGACAGTGACGATCAGATTGTCTATTTTATGGTGAGCTGCGAACATAATTGCTTCCCAGTTTTGTCCTTCTTGTAGCTCGCCGTCACCTGTCAATACAAAAACAGTGCGGTCGTCACCACTCATCTTTTTGGACAATGCCATACCTGCTGCTACGGAAATACCTTGCCCCAAAGAACCGGAAGCCACACGTACGCCAGGTAGACCTTCGTGAGTCGTCGGGTGACCTTGTAATCGAGCGTTGATGTTTCGGAAAGTCGCCAATTCGTCTTTTGGAAAGTAGCCGCTATGTGCCAATACGCTATAAAAAACAGGAGAAATATGTCCATTGGATAAGAAGAAGACATCTTCACCTTTGGCTTGCATGTGGAAGCTGGTGTCGTGCTTCATTATTTCAAAATAAAGAGCGACCAAAAAGTCAGCACAACCCAAAGAACCGCCCGGGTGACCACTGGCGGCATAGTGTGTTTGTCGAACAATGTCTCGGCGCACCTGAGAGGCGACGCGCTTTAATTCTTGAATGTCTGCCATGAATTAGGTGTTAGATTTTTTTCTAAATGAATATGCTGTTGGATATTCCTACTTCTAGTTTCAGATCTATCCAACTGCTTAAAGAACAACTAAACAAGTGTAAGTTTGGCTAAGGAACACAAAAAAACCAATTTTCCGATTCTAAGGACTACATTTCACATCGTTAGTTTGTCGACAAATTACAATTGCTGACCATAAAGTGGCTTTATGAGTAATTTCCTTCCTCTAATTTTATTAAAAGAAATATAAGGCTCACAGATGATAAAAACTATACATTTGTTTTGCAACTTCACTTCACCTGTAATCATCTTCATCCACAATCTAGCAAAATGAAAACATCCTTGCCCTTTCCTCTCTTCTTTGCTCTTTTGGTGGTAGCTCAAAGCCATTGTACATACGCAAATACTACAAACGCTGGCACGCTCGCATCCTTTCTCCTCAGCACTTGTAATAGTCCCACAGTCATTGCTTGCGGCGATATGGTCTCCGGTAATACAGCTAGCGGACAAAGCAATATCGACGAATATGGAGCAGCACTTTCCACCGGACCTGAGCTAGTTTATGAACTGATGCCAACTGCTGATGTCGATGCGTTGATTGAGCTGACCAACTTAGCGGCAGATGTAGATTTATTTGTGTTTACGGACTGTAATGACCCAAAAAACACCACCATTGCCTCTAGTCGCAAAGGTGGCATCAATCCTGAAGACATTACTATCGGACTGACCAACGGGGTGACTTACTTCATCAGCGTAGATGGCTTTTCGGGCAACACATCCACCTTTGACCTGAGTGTCACTTGCACGACCATCGAGACGCCTTGTAATGTTTCGGGTGCTTTTTTCGAGGATTTTGAAAATGGACAACCTGTCGGATGGACATTCGGTGTGACAGGTACGAGTGCAACGGCTGTCTGGAACTTCGATGCAGATGATATAGGTGACGCTGGAAATAGTACGCCCAATCCTGGCAGCGGCAACTGGGCAACTTATGATGACGATGATGCCGGAAATAGCGGCGACAACAATGTAGCCACGGCGACAACTCCTACGCTTGATCTGTCTGCGCTGAGTGATATTGTTCTGAGTTTTGATTATGCTTATAGAGAACTAAATGATGAGTCAGTGACGCTTTCTATTACAGACGGAACGATGACTTTTTACTGGAATGGCTCAGTTTGGACAAGTACAGTGACACCTTGGCTGACTATCGCCAGTGAATCCGGTACATTTTCTCAACTCATCCCAGCGATCCTCAACAAAACGACCATTTCTGTCACCTTAGAATATAATGATGTCGATGCTGCTTGGGCATGGGGATTTGGTTTCGACAATTTTGGATTATGTGGGAGTAGCGGTAGTAGCTGCCCTTCTACCTTAATGGTCAATGACACTCCAATCGCCAACGGCACCTACTCGGCTACCAATACATTGACTTCCACAGGGACAGTCGCGCCGAGCAACACGGTCATTTTTGAAGCTGGTCAATCCATCACTTTACAGACAGGTTTTCATGCGCAGGCAGGAAGTAATTTTACAGCGCGTATTCAAGCTTGTGCAGCTACTGTGAATGCTCTTATTGAAAAACGAAGTATACCCAGTGCCTCTACGAATACCATCACTATATTTCCCAATCCTTTTCGCGATCAAAGCAACGTAGCTATTCATCTCGCTGAGTCAGCCGAAGTTCAGATCAATTTATTTGACTTGTCTGGAAAACACATTGGTACAGTTACTGAGGCTCAGGTCTTGCCTTCGGGCACTCATTATTTCGAGCTCAATACTTATTTTTCCAATACGGGTTTGTATCTATTGACGGTACGCATTGGACATCAAATAGAAACCATCAAAATCAGCCGAATCGACTAGAATCGCTTCAAACCAATTCTCCCAATCACCGATTTTCTTACCCGATCTGTACAAAAATATTTTTGATAAATAAGTCAATAACACCTATTGATTCGGTTTATCTATTGGCACATTTTAAACAAACACTTTATTATGAAACAACAACTTCTATACACACTGCTCTTCCTATTTGGGATGAGTTTTTCGCTTTCTGCGCAAATCAGTCTGGGCGGAACACCTATGAGTTTACAGCTAGGGCTGACAGATGATGACATTGAAGTCATCAGTATGCCGGACATCGACTTAAAAGCACTAAGAGCCGATGATATTCTCCGCGCCAATGACAACCTGCCTTATCGTTTTGCACAAGGCTTTCCAGTCAGCGCCAACATTTATACCATAGGGACTTGGACGACCCTACCCAATGGGGATCGACTTTGGCGACTAAAAATTGAGTGTCAAGAGGCCTTGTCTATCAACTTTTTGTATGATGATTTCTACATTCCATCTGGCGGGCTTTATTACATCTATGCAGAGGATTTATCCGAAGTGATCGGTGCTTTTGGAGCGCACAACAATCGTCCTTCTCGAAAATTCGCAACTGGATTGGTCAATAGTACAAGCGTCATTCTAGAGTACTTCGAGCCGGCTGCAGTAGCCGGACAAGGTATGATTTCGGTGAGTCAAGTCGCGCATGGCTATAGAGATTTTGAAAACAGAAACGATCCCAACGCTCAGGCAGAAGGACTAGGAGATGCAGGAAATTGCCAAGTCAATATCAACTGTCCCGAAGGCAACAATTGGCAAATAGAAAAAAAGGCAGTAGCGCGTATTTTGATTAATGGTGTCGAAACGTGTACAGGTACACTCATCAACAACATCGCCAATAACTGTACGCCTTATTTCTTGACGGCTGAGCATTGTATAGATGGAACTTATGATGCAGTCACCAATCCGGATATCTCAGGTGCAGTATTCTACTGGAACTACGAACGAGCCGGCTGTGCCAACTCAGGATCAGTACCCAATGAAACGACTGCCGGAGCTACCGTCGTCGCCAATGCTGATCCACCGAGCGGTGATGCTTCTGCTTCCGACTTTGCTTTATTTGAGCTGACAGAGGATCCTAGCGATGACTACGACGTTTATATTGCTGGATTTGATGCTTCAGGTAGTCCGGGTACTAATGGCGTCGGTATTCATCATCCCGGTTTGGATGCTAAAAAAATCGCTACTCACTCCATTACACCTACGTCAGTTGTCAATAACAATTACTGGCGTATTTATTGGGATCAAACTGCCAACGGTCATAGTGTGACAGAAGGTGGCTCTTCCGGTTCAGGACTTTTTAATAGCGATAAAAGATTGATTGGTCAGCTCTTCGGTGGCTTTTTAGGTGGACAGCCCAACTGTTCTGACCCTGCCGATGATGAGGGAGATTATGGAAAATTGTCAATCTCTTGGGATGGTACGAATGCAACTGATCCACGTCGTCGTTTGCGTGACTGGTTAGACCCAAATAATACAGGGCTGAAAGTTGTAGACGGGCGCGATTGCCGCATACCGGACTACGCCTTATCCGTAGATCCTACCAACAGCACCAACTGTGGCACGGACAATGCTACATTTGCAGTGGATGTACAAAGTATCAACGGCTATCTAGATCCTGTGACACTTGGCGTAAGTGGACTCCCTGGTGGTACGAATGCTATTTTCAGTACCAATCCAGTGACGCCCGGCAATGTTGTGACACTAACTATCAACGGACTGAACGGACTAGCGGATGGTGATTACAACTTTAACTTAACTGGTATAAGTACAAGTGGAAATAGAATAATTTCGCTCAGTTTCACCGTTCAAGATCAAAGTACAGCTACTCTCACCAGCCCTACCAATGGTGCAGCTAATAGAAGCAGAACACCTTCCCTAGAATGGGTAGCCGTCAGCGGTGCTGATTCTTACGACGTCCAAGTAGCAACAGATATTTCTTTCTCCAATGTAGTCGCCTCTGCCAATGTCAGTACCAGCTCTTGGTTGGTTGATACGGAACTAGCAGCTTCTACAGATTACTATTGGCGAGTGCGTCATGTTCGCGTTTGTGGAAACGATCCCTGGTCGGCTACTTTTCAATTTACAACACTGGTCGCTTGCGATGCGAACTCACCTTTCTTTGAAGATTTTGAAGGTGGACAACCCACAGGATGGACATTCAATGTGACTAATACAAACGAAGTATGGGAATTCAATAGTGCCTCTGTTGGGAGTGGCTTGAACAATAGTGGCAGCGGAAACTGGGCTACTTATGACGATGATGAGACCGGTAATACTGGCAATAATAATGTCGCAACGGCTACGACACCTATCATTGATTTATCTGCTTATACGGATGTCGTGCTGACCTTTAAATATTCTTATAAAGACTATGGTCCCGCATCAGAAGAAGTATTATTGTCTGTCACTGATGGTAGCCTAACGTACTATTGGAGTGGCTCAGCTTGGACTTCTACGGCTACGAATTGGTTGGGAGGGACGAGCTCTAGCGGTGAATTTAATAATCCTATTCCTACCGATCTGAATACTGGTAGCTTGTCCGTTACCTTCGAGTACGATGATAATTCAGGCTGGGCATGGGCATTTGGTTTTGACGACTTCGGACTGTGTGGTAATGAAATCGGGAGTTGTGAGAATACTCTCGCCATCAATGACTTAATAACAGATGGTGTTTATAGCGCAGCGAATACATTGACATCATCGGCTACCATTTTGAGTGGGAGCACAGTTACTTTTGAAGCCGGGCAAGCCATCATCCTGAAAGCAGGTTTTGTAGCAGAAGCAGGCGCTGACTTTCTGGCACACATACAAGCTTGTGATGCCATAGTGCAGCCGGAAGTGGAAGAACGTGGAGCAGCAGTGGCGACGGAATCAATAAAAGTCTTCCCAAATCCATTTAGGCAGCAAAGCACTATTGACATTCAATTGGCTGAGGCGAATGATATTCAAATCCAGCTATTCGACCTGACTGGACAACGCATCCGTACGGTTGCTAATGAACGAAACGCACAAATCGGCACACATCGCTATCAATTGAATGCGCAAGGACTAAATACAGGAATGTATATGCTGGTCATCCGAATGGGTGATCGCATCGAGACTAGAAAATTGTCCCTTATCAGATAACAGAAGTGATTATTTGATATTACCTTAATTATGATACACAAAAGTTGAATGGGCTGCTGTACCAAATATCATTGGGTACAGCAGCTTTTTTTCTTTCACTTCACACTCAGCTTCTCCTTCGTCTTCAAACTAGACAAGTAGGTCACCAGATTCACCAAATCTTCTTCGGACATCGCCGCTTGTAGGTTGGCAGTCATCAGCGACTGTGATATCGGCTCTTTAGAAGCGATCTCTTTTTTGCTCAATGTTTTAGAAACACCACCCATCATCTTGACGGTCAGATCGGTTTCCGTTTCGCTGCTGATGTAGCCATTGTAAAATCCGCCGGACTTGGTTTTGATGATGTAGCCTTCATAGCCAAAGTTGATGCCTGCACTTGGATAAAAGATGGCTTCATACATCGCTTGTTTTGCTAGCTTCGACCCGATTTCTGAAAGATTTGGTCCGAACTCTATGCCTTGCCCATCGACTTGATGACAAGAACCGCAATAGGCATTGAAGACCGAACGCCCAAGCGTCACATTTCCTTCCATCGCCACCAGCTCTTTGATCGGCGGCAGTTCTGCTCCGCCTTTTCCCTTTAGCTCTTTCAAAATGTCAAAGCCCGCTTCTTTAACTTTCGGCGACCAAGAGTTGATAAGTCGAAGTGCGACTGCCTCTTGTACTAGGGCAGGAACTTTGTTTTCGTCGATCATTTTCGCCAAAGCGTGCTGACCGTTCCAGCTACTCGCCAAACTCGTCGCTGCCAGCTGTCGCTCATAGGCACTTAGATTTTCATCATTCATCAGATCAGTCAGAAACGCCACCCCTTCCGCTGTTTCTGCTCGCCCAATGAGTGGCGTCATCACCTCCTTCTCTTTTGCGTCAAATGCTGCATATCTTTTTTGAAGCTGTTGAGGCGAGACTGTTGCCATCCAAGTTTTGGTCGCTTCGAGCTGCATATCTTTATCTGAATGCGCCAATGCCATTTCGATAAGTGCGTCACTTTGATCGGTCAGATTCATGCTTTTGACTGCATCTAGCCAAGCCATTGTACCAGCTATACTCGGTAAGATGCGCTGAACGATGGCGCGTGCTTGAGGTATTTTTTGGTCGTAAGTTGGACTCAAATTCGCCAAAACATATTCATTCATTCTTGCCTGATGTGGATGTCCTTTTTCGAGCAATTTGACCAAATAAGCATCTTTGTCCACCTCTGGCTGAAAGTCTAAACTTCGGAAATAGTGCGCCAACTGCTCCTCTTTCAATTCCTGATCCTCCAGAATCTCAGCAATCATCGCCACCGTTTTTGGGCTTCGCATTCGCCAGACAATGTCACGATTTGCTGTACTATTCCACTCCTCTCCCACTGTTGCCAGCCAAGTTTCAAAGAAGCGTTCTGCATTCAAGTCCGCACCTATGCCTAAAGCTTCCAAATACCAGCGATCTTCACCATCATATTTTTGAGCCAAATTGGTCCAAAGTTGTGCTGCTTCGTCGCCACTTTGATAGCGTAGTAAAATAGCTGCTTCTCGCCAAAGAGCAAGTTCGTCCGTCTGAGCTGCTTGTTCCAAGTAGGTCAATAAATTATCTCGATCTAAATAATCTGCCGCTCGTAAAGCTGCCAGTTGTAAGTCAACATCTTCTGATTGGAGTCCTTCTCGGATATATTTTTGAGGATTCTGATGTGCCAATAACCAGAATGCACGCGCCTGATGACGAGAGCTGCCATTGATAAACTCTTCAAGTAAATTGTGCTCAACTTCTGTGCCCCATTCATTCAGTTTCTGCCAAGCTAAGTAGCGAGTCGCTAAATTTGGATTTTTCAAAGCTTCTATAGCTGCTTTCGGGTTTGATAGATTGACAGCAGCTACTCGATATTCTGATTTCTCTTTCGGCGCAATTCGATAAATCCTACCTTTTTCCAAGTCCCCCATTTTATGCCCACCTACACCAGGGTCGTACCAGTCGGCAACAAAAATAGAACCGTCAGGCGCGATCGTCACATCCGAAGGTCGAAACCAAGGATCTTTGCTTTTCATGATGTTGATGACTTTGGCGGTATAGCCTGCGCCATCTTTTGCGACCGGATAAGCACGTACCACTTGATGCCCCGGCTCGCAGTGAATCATTTGATTGTGAAAGACTTTGGGGAGTAAGTTGGCTTCGTAGATGGTCATACCTGTAGGAGAACCAGAACCAGTTTGCAACAAATTCGGGACGCTGCCAGGATCATTTTGATGCCAATGCCGTAACGGAATAGAGTCATGCATCCCAATGCGACGCGTACGCCAGCCTGCTCCGGTCATCTCGTTGGTATATCCATAATTCCCATAAGGCATGACGTAGTTGATGCGCGTGCCACGATTGCCGTCGTCATCATTGTCTGATTGCCAAAGTGTACCATAACTGTCAACTGCGAGTTCGTAAGGATTCCTAAAATTATGCCCCAATACTTCCAAGTCGCTGCCATCTAGTTCGCAACGAAAAGCTAGACCTTGACGAAAAAATCCACCTTTAGTGTCAATTAGCTTGCCGGAACGATCTTTGATGTAGTTGCCATCTTTGTCTGCTATTTTCTCGAATTCATTTCCGGTATTGAAATATAGGCGACCGTCCATCCCAAAAGTGATCGCGTGGATGCCATGATCGTGCTGATCGCCGTCCATTTTTTGGAACAACACTTCTTTGCTGTCCGGCTGATCGTCTCCATCGCTATCCGTGAAGACTAGAATCTGTGGACTATGCGACACATAAATTTTTTCGCCCAAAACAGCGATTCCTAGGGCAGAATTGATGTCTTCACCTTCATAAAAGACTTTCTTGCTATCGGCTTTGCCATCGCCATCGGTATCTTCTAGAATCAAAATGCGATCTCCGGTATTGCGGTACGGATTATCGGGATTGTGCTGGTTGCGATAGTTTTGACCTTCAATCATCCAAATGCGACCTTGGGCGTCGATATCCATATTGGTCGGATTGCTCATCATGGGTTCGCTAGCGAAAAGTTGCATTTCGAGTCCGTCATACAGTTCCATACTGGCGAGTGCATTTTCGGCGGATAGTTTTTCCTCTTCGGAGAGCGAATCGTAATCTATGAATGGCTGTTCCAGTTGTGATTGGCAGGCAAAAAGTAGCCCCAATAGGCTGAATACTAGGTATCTCATGATGTTTTTCGTTTTGTATTGCTTTGACCGATTGTAACAAATGTCGTCAATTGCTTTGTGAAAAACAACATTAGAGGTTTTCAGGTTTGCTTTGAGCGAGCCGAATACTCCGATGGCTATCGGATTAACGCCTACTCCCAAATATAGATTTGTTTCTTTCGATAGTTGATGGAAAAGCGTTTTAGTTCCTGCAAAATAGGTGCGCCGATGATGCCTTGAACGCTAGTGTGTTGCAGATTAGTGAGCAAGCATTCTTGGTTTTCTAGTTCCATATTGGTCAATGAAAGCGAAGGAATGGTGACAACTTTGGCAAGCGACTGCTGTTGATTTGCGCCCACTAGAAACTTCATATCTTTGATCGTGTACTGGTTGTTATCGGCGTCATTTTGGAGGATGTTATCTTCAGATGCGGTATCTAAGATAACCTGAACACTACGCTCATCTTCCAGTTCGATTTCCAAAATCGGTTGATGCGAACGTAAGCGGAAGTTGATGGAAGAATTGGGTGCTGCGTAGCGGTGAAGGTCTGATTTTTTGATGTGATGCTGCTCAATTTGTGCTTTTTCATAGTCAATCAATAGCTCTTTTTGCTTCAGTATCTCATAGCCGATCAAGCCAAACAATGGTCGATCGATCGCTTGTTCCAAATAATTCAAGTCGGCGACATAGGCATTGAAGTGTTTTTCGGTCACGCATCCCCATTGGAATTTAGCCAACAACTTGTTATCTAAATCGACACGACCGCTGACACCTGTGGCTTGCCAAGCGCTCCTTTCTCCTTCAAAATGTCGCGCATTGAGCATCAGATGTGGCGAACCTGTATCAATGATGAAATAGCCATCTTCTCCTTCGATCTCCGCCTCAACGACGATCATATTGTTGATGAGTTCAAAACTGCCGATGCAAGAAGAACTGGCAAAAGTCGTCCCTAATAAACTATATATCAATACTGTTAAAAAAACTCTCATAATCCACTACCGTTTTCCACTCCAAAGCTGAAATTAGCAAGCAATAAGCACATTTGAGTCTACTCACTAACCTATAATTAAATTTCAATTTACATTAAATTAACACTAGAAGCAAAAAACAACTCTAGAACCGCTTTAGTTTAACATTCAGTTCATACTGCTTGAAACTACGAGCAATAGCGTAACACGCCAAAATTCCATCCAACATGAAGTTTACGTCCATAAAATGAGCAGATTCTCTAATTTTCTTCTTTTCTTGTCCCGATATATTGTTTCGTCGAAAGCATCTAAAATCCTATTTCCTTTCGGCAATGACTGAAAACTAACGTTAAACAATAGAGATGAGCATAGAAAAGTGATTTACTCGAACAAGCGATAAGATCAATTATACCTTCGATTATCTCTCACCTCTCTTTGTCTCACCTCTCACTATCTTCCAAAAAAATGGGCAATTTTCAACTTAGTGTGCTCGACATCACCATTATGGTGCTTTATCTGGTCGGCATCATTATCTATGGTATTTCAAAAGGTAAACAGTCCGACTCCGAAGACTACTTTTTGGGTGGGCGCTCCATGACTTGGCCAATCGTCGGTATCGCTTTGTTTTCCGCCAATATTTCTAGTTCGACGTTGGTAGGACTGGCAGGAGATGCCTTCAAAACCAATGTACACGTCTACAATTATGAGTGGTATGCGGTCATCGTTTTGATCTTTTTCGCGATCTTTTTCTTGCCGTTTTATCTCAAATCAGGCGTCTACACCATGCCGGAGTTTCTGGAAAGACGCTACGACAGGCGATCTCGTTATTACTTCTCTTTCATCACCGTCGTCGGCAATGTGTTGGTGGATACAGCAGCCGGATTGTATGTTGGGAATATTGTTTTGAAGCTCTTGTTTCCCGATCTTCCATCTACAGCTATCATCATCATTTTGGCAGCAGCAGCGGCAGCTTACACCATTCCAGGCGGTCTCAATTCGGTGATACAAACAGAAGTCATTCAAGCGATTTTGCTGATTATCGGTTCTATTTTGCTGACCTATTTTGCATTCGATGCGCTGGGTGGCGGCTGGCAAGCGATGATGGGCGGACTGGACGATATGCTCGCCAATGGAGAAGTTGATTTTGGCAATCGAGTCGAAGAGGGGCAGTTCATTCCCCAAAATTCAGAAGAAGTCTTTAGCATGGTACGCCCCGGCAACGATGAGTTTATCAAATGGTATCATTTACTGACTGGTGTGCCGTTGCTCGGATTTTATTTTTGGGCGAACAATCAGTTCATGGTGCAGCGCGTCTTAGGGGCGAAAGATTTGAATCATGGACGTTGGGGTGCATTGTTTGCGGGTTTATTAAAGTTGCCTGTTATTTTCATCATGGTCGTGCCGGGTGTTTTGGCGCTCTTACTCTACTCTAAACTAGACATTTCTGAACTGAACTATGTGGTGACAAGTACCGGAGAAGTTTGTGACAATCTAGCCGACTGCCCGAATTTGACCTATCCTGTTTTGTTGTTTCAATTGCTGCCTGCGGGAATTTTGGGTCTCGTCGTCGCAGGACTACTGGCTGCGATGATGTCTTCGGTTTCTGCCACCTTCAACTCTGCCTCCACACTCATCACGATGGATTTCGTACGAAATATTAATCCCAATCTGACGAGCAAACAATTGGTACGTGCCGGACAGATTGCGACGTTGATTTTGGTGGTGCTGGCAGCAGCTTGGGTGCCATTCATTGAAAAAGTAAGCGACTCCCTCTGGAATTATCTACAACTCGTCATCAGCTATACCGCACCGCCTGCAGTAGCGACTTTTGTGCTTGGACTATTCTGGAAGCGCGCCAATGGAACTGGCTCTATAGCTAGCTTACTCTTTGGTTTTGTATTTGCGATCACGATGCTGTCATTGCAAATCTATACAGGCGGACTGGGCGAAGAAGCGCAGCCTGCCGAGTGGATTCAAGCAGTGACAGGTATGCACTTTCTGACAATGGCGACGGTCTTGTTCTTTGCTTGTATGACGATTCATATCGTCGTTAGTTTAGCAACTGCGCTACCAGATGAGGATCAAGTAGAAGCGTACACTTGGAAAAAGAGACTATTCCGCGAAGAAACGGAAGAACTCAAAGATCTGCCTTGGTATCAAAACTACCGTATTTTGGCAATTATTTTGCTGGTGATTACGGCGATCATTGTCGGTTCATTCTGGTAGGGAAAAGTAAAGTAAGAAGTACTTTCAATGGGTTTGGGAGTACCTTTTATTTTTATTATTCTTTCAAATTTGCATAAAAATAAGTATTTTTCACTCTAAAATCCATGTAAATCTATCATCAGACTTGCTAATTTACATAGAAATTGATAATTTGAGTGAGAATATAATTTTCGATCTATGCTCATCGCTCGTCATTTGACACCACATCTTCATCAACTACTCTCTTACTTTCCTATTGTCAGCTTGACAGGTCCACGCCAAGCTGGTAAAACAACACTACTTCGATTCTTATTTCCCGATTTTGAATACGTTTCTCTCGAAAATCCTGACAATCGAGCATTTGCACAAAACGATCCGAATGGCTTTTTAGACCGATACGACAATCGCACCATATTTGACGAAGCGCAGCGAGTACCAGAGCTCTTTTCCTATTTACAGACCAAAGTCGACCTAAGCGAGCAGAAAGGTCAATATATATTGTCAGGCTCTCAAAATTTTTTGCTGCTACAAAGCATCAATCAAAGTTTAGCAGGACGAGTTGGGCTGTTGCGACTGATGCCCTTGACCTACACAGAATTAAAAGCGGCTAATGTCCATCAATCAAGCTGGGAAGAGACTGTATATCGTGGTAGTTACCCTAGAATATATGACGACCAGATTCCATCAAATATCTTTTATCCAAACTATGTCGAAACGTACTTGAGGAGAGATGTCAACGAGTTTATCAAGACAGAAGATATGCAGCAATTTGAGCGATTTTTACGACTTTGCGCTGCTTTTGCCGGACAGTTGGTGAATTATAGTTCCATGGCTAATCAACTGGGTGTCCGTACAGCAACGATCAAAAAATGGTTGTCGATTTTAGAAAGTAGCTATATTTTATTTCAAGTTGCTCCTTACCATCGTAACTTTAGCAAACGCATTGTCAAGTCTTCCAAGCTCTATTTTTATGATACTGGTTTGGTCTGCTATCTATTAGATATGCAAAGTGCTACTGATGTGGCGTATTACTATCAAAAAGGTGCGTTATTCGAGAATTGGGTGATTGCTGAGTTACATAAACTCCGTTGGCATTCCAATCAGCGACCTAACTACTACTTTTGGCAAGACAGTAATAAGAATGAGATTGATTTACTTTGGGAAACTGCACAACAACTGACTATTTTGGAAGTCAAAGCAAGCAAAACCATCCTCCCAAAACACCTAAAAAATCTGCTAAAAATGAAAGTACAGGTAGAAAATCAAATCAAGGGTAGCTATCTAGTATATGGCGGTGAATCAGAACGCGTTCAGCAGGAGATAGCGATCAAAAATTGGAAAAACTTAGACACTATTTCCTAAAATTATACACAGATACATTTACCATAGTTCTCCACACATATATTTCCTCCATTCATACGTTATACTACTTTCTTTCACGACCAAACACAAGTCCCAATCTCTTTTTCCAGTAACACCTCACTCGGAAACCAACTCTCTTTTCATCAAAACAACAAAGCCATGAAGCAGTACTACCTACTATTTGTCGTCAGCTTGATCTATCTCTCTTTGACCGCTCAAGTCACCTCCGAAAATGCTTTCCCCAATCTCACTTTCGACCGACCAGTTGAAATTCAAAATACAGGTGTTCCAGGCGATGATCGCTTGTTTGTCATAGAGCAACCTGGTCGCATTCAGGTCTTTGACAACGATCCTATGACGACCACCAAGACCGAATTTTTAGACATTCGTAGTGAACTGTACTACAACAGCGGACAAGAACTAGGCTTGCTCGGACTTGCCTTTCACCCTGACTATCAAACGAATGGCTACTTTTACCTCTACTACACTACTCGCGCTTCCAACTTTCGTCCTATCATCAATGTAGAGCGCATCAAAGTACAATCAGGAAATCCAAACGCAGCAGACCTGACTGACAGACAAGTCCTTTTCCGATTTACTAAAAATCAAACGTCTACCAATCACAACGGGGGCAAAATCACCTTTGGCGCAGACGGTTATCTCTATATTTCAGTAGGCGATGGCGGCGGTGGTGGTGACCCCAACGAAAACGCTCAAAACACCAATAACATCTTTGGCTCTATCCTTAGAATTGACGTAGATGTAGATGGCAGTAATCCTGTCGATAACAATGGAATCGCGCCAGAAGGCAACTACGAACTGCCGAGTGATAATCCACTGGTCGGACAAGCAGGCATAGACGAAATCTACGCTTGGGGCATCCGCAATACTTGGAAAATGAACTTTGACCGACAGACCAATCGACTTTGGGGTGCAGATGTGGGTCAAGGCGATTTTGAGGAAATCAATTTGATCGAAAATGGCGGCAACTACGGCTGGTGTCGTTTTGAAGGCAATAGTTTAGAAGATGCAGGCGCACCCAATATTCCAGGAGCGGCCTTTCCTGTCTTTGAGTATGACCACAATCAAGGCGATGTCTCTATCACGGGCGGGTACGTCTATAGAGGTAGCGAAATCAGTAGCACTTCTCCCAATTTGTTCGGTCAGTACATCTATGCCGACTACTCTTCTGGTCGCATTTGGGCACTAGAGTACGACCCTTTTACTGGCAACACCAACAACACTTTTCTCTTCCGCGCTTCCGACAATGGAAGCAATATCCGCATCTCTTCCTTCGGAGAGGACATCAATGGTGAACTCTATTTCACGCGCTACAGCAGCGGCACGAACGGCAAGATTTTCAAACTCATAGACGGCACAAACAACAGCAGCGCCAATCCTGTTAATGGCGAAGGCGAATGGTGTACAGCGCCAACTGGTACAGATGGCATCATTTATGCACTAGCGACCGATGAGACAGATGTATACGCTGGTGGTGACTTTAGTATGGCGGGCGGCGTTTTGGCAAATAATGTCGCGCTGCGCACCAATAGCGGCTGGAGCGCACTCGGTAGTGGCACAAACGGACGCGTCAATGCCATCGCTGTCGATCAAAATGGAGATGTTTATATCGGTGGTAACTTTACGCAAGCAGGTGGCGTCTCCGCACTCAATATTGCCAAATGGAATGGTAGCAATTGGAGCGCGCTAGGCAGTGGCACGAGTGGTCCTGTAGCAGCTTTGGTCGTCGATAGTCAAAATCGCCTGTACGCCGCTGGCGCTTTTCAGCAAGCCGGCGGAACTGTAGCTAACAATATCGCGCGCTGGGGTGGAAGCTGGAGTACGCTGACGGATGCCACAACTTCTGGAACTGGCACGGGCAATGAAATTCGCTCATTGGCAGTCGACGAAAATGATATAATTTATCTAGGCGGCAATTTTGGCTCAGCGGGTGGCAGTAACATCAGCAGAATCGCTACTTGGGATGGCAGCCATTTTCAAGGACTCAATGGTGGCACAAATGGATTTGTGCAAGCGATCGTCGTGCGTCCAGATTATATTTACGTAGGCGGCAACTTCGATATGGCAGGCAGCACGACTGCGAATAGAACAGCACGTTATAATCGCAGCAGCGGACAGTGGGAAAGTCTGGAAAATGGTGTTTCTAGTGTCGTCAATGCAATGACTTTTTTCAATGGCAACTTATACGTAGGTGGTTCTTTTGAAAATGCGCTCAACGATACGCCCGACCCCAATATCATCGTCAATAACACGGCACGATGGAATGAAACGACAGGCTGGGAAGCTCTTGGTTTAGGAACAGATGTGGGTGCGGAAAGTGTGGTTTATACGCTGACTTCTAGAGGCGATGATGTCTTTATAGGTGGCAATCTGAGCTATGCTGGTAGCACGACCAATACGGTCGACAACTTTGCTTGCTGGAGCGAAGGTCCTTGCCCATCTATTCGAGAAGTGAGTATCGCTAGCATTTCGGGGACATTCACAGCAGCTCAGACGGTACAAACTTCTGGGACGGTTGTCATCGATGGTCAAGCTCAGTTTGAAGCTGGACAACAAATCATTTTAAAACCAGGCTTTGAAGTACCCAATGGAAATGACTTTTTGGCAATGATCGTACCGTGTCAGATCGGATTGGAAGAAAATGAAGTGGCGTCGCGTAGTGAAGATCCTTTGGATCAATTGTTAGCAAAAACTTCCAATTTATCTGTCTTCCCAAATCCATTTCAGGAATCTACAACTTTGAGTTATACACTAACTACAAATGCAGAAGTACAAATTTCGTTGCTCGACATCAGTGGTAAAGTGCAGCAAATCATTCTGCCCAATGCACTACAAGTTTCAGGCAAACATCAAGTTGAGTGGCAAGCCAAAGATTTGCCGAAAGGACTGTATTTCGTTCAGTTGCAAGTGGATGGTCGAGTGACGACAGTGAAAGTTGTATTGGAGTAACTTCCATACTAGGTTGTCGTTTCCTTACTAGGTTGTCATTTCCCATGACGACCTAGTTTCATTTGTGTTGAACCTTATTAATCAACTGATAACCAAACTATTGTAAAGAAAAAAACATATCCAACATCCTCTTTTCACCTATCAAAAAGACTTGTTAAACAAAATAAAGAAATCCTTCCACATCCTTTCAAGATATTAGCTTTGCATTAAGTCAAAGGGAGCATAATCCCTAATCAAAAATCAGTTCAAAAGAAATATGAGGTATCTAGTATTCATACTTGCAATCGCTCTTTTAGTGAGCTGCGAAACCCAACCCAAAGGCACAGTCGTCAAAGGACAATTGACTGGAGCGACCAATCTACAAGTCTATTTTGACGAAGTCCAAAAAGGTGACCAAACCATCTTACTACAGCGTGTCCAGTCTGACGGCAGCGGTAATTTTCAGTTGGAATTTCCAGAAGGGCTAAAAGAAGCCATCTACCGACTGAAAATCGGGAGTAAAGAGATCGATATGGTCTTCGATGGTACAGAGAAAGTAGTGACCATCAATGGTGATTTGGAAACACTAGATCGCTACGAGCCGGTCATCAAAGGTTCTCAGCCGACGGATGTTTTAGAAGAAACCATGAAGGCACTATTTGCGAAAGAAATGGACTTGAAAGCCATCAACAATTTCGTGGATACGACTCAAAATGCTTACGTCGCTACCTTGGTAGCTATGAAAGCAGTGCCTATTCGTGGCGATTTATTGGAAGTCCACAAAAAAGCGTTGAATAAAATAGCGATCGCGCATCCAAACGCGCTTTTGACCACTACCTATCAGCAAGCTGTGGAGCAAGTAGAACAGCGTTATGCCCAGCAGAAGGCGGGAGAACTCATCAAAGTCGGTCAAATGGCACCAGACATCAAACTAACAGACCCAGAAGGCAAACAATATTCCTTATCCGATCTACGCGGACAGGTGGTGATGCTCGACTTTTGGGCGAGCTGGTGTGGGCCTTGTCGCCGCGCCAATCCTAGCGTAGTCGCGCTCTACGACAAATATAAAGATCAGGGGTTCACCATTTTCAGTGTCTCTTTGGATGGACCTCGCAGAGTAGCCGGACTCAATACGCAGCAACTAGGCGAGCAGCAGGAGCGCGGTCGCAAGCGTTGGGTATCTGCTATCGAACAAGACAATTTGAAGTGGGAATATCATGTCAGCGACTTGATGGGCTGGAGTGCTGCGCCTGCTAGAGTATATGGTGTCTCTTCTATTCCAAAGACGTTTTTGATCGACAAGGAAGGGCGTATCGCTAAGACGGGCGTCAATCCGCTTTCGGGCATTGGTGCTTTGGAGCAAGATATTCTGGCGTTGCTATAGATTAGTCACCCGTTGAATTTATTCAGAGCAAGTTGCTTTGTTTTGTGTCTTGCTTCATTCAAGCGATTTGTTCAGCGGGTGACTTTCATTTCTACTAAGTCACCCGCTGAACGCACTCATAGCAACCCATCTGATTCACAATTCTGTCTCATTAAGTATCAAATTCAACGGGTGACAATTGTTTTTCTATGAAAAAAGTCCTTATTATCACCTACTACTGGCCGCCCTGCGGAGGTATAGGTGTATTGCGTTGTTTGAAGTTTGCGAAGTACTTGCGTGACTTCGGCTGGGAGCCCATCATTTTCACCGCCGACAATGCTCACTACCCTTCCATCGACCACAGTAACGAAAAAGATATTCCCAGAAACCTAACTGTCCTTCGCCAACGCATCTGGGAGCCTTATCACATCTACAAATTCATCACCGGACAAGATAAAGAAGCTAATGTCAACAACGTCTTTTACGTCAAAGACCGCGACCTAGGTTGGCAGCACAAACTTTCCGTCTGGATCAGGAGCAATTTTTTCATCCCTGACGCCCGCGCTTGGTGGATACGCCCTTCCGTCAAGTTTCTGACGAACTATTTAAAAGAAAATCCTGTCGATGCCATCTTTTCTGATGGACCGCCTCACAGCAATACGCGCATCGCCACTTTAGTCAAAGAAAAAACGGGCATTCCTTGGCTGGCGGACTTTCAAGACCCTTGGACACAGATCGACTACTATCAACTGCTCTCCCTGACTAAATGGGGCGACCGCAAACACAAACGCCTAGAACAAGCTGCTTTTCACGCTGCCGACAAGATCACCATCGCTAGCCCGACTTGGGGAAAAGAGCTGGAGGAAATAGGGGCAGAAAATGTGTCGTGGCTACCTTGGGGTTACGATCCTGAAGATTACGAAAACATCTGTGTCGAAGTCGACAACAAATTCAGTTTTACCCATTTGGGGATTTTGGGCTATGACCGACAACCGAAAGGCTTTTTTGTGGCATTGAAAGAATTGATCGAAGAGCTACCGACGCTAAAAAATGATCTCTGTATCCGACTCGTAGGTCAAGTCGACTATTCGGTGCGGGAAGCCTACATGGAGTTAGGATTGGAAAATAATGTGGAAGAAGTAGGCTCAGTGCCACGCGACGAAGCCCTACGACTGACACTACAGAGTCAAGTCTTGCTGCTCCTCCTCAACCAGCAATCCAACGCTAAAGGACGAATACCAGGTAAGCTCTTTGAATACCTCGCCGCTCGCCGTCCCATTCTTTGTTTGGGTGGTACAGACAGCGATGTGGCTCATATTTTGACGGATAGTAAAAGTGGAAAAACGTTTGAGTATGAAGATGTTGCGGCGATCAAAACTGCCATTCGTGCGCTTTACGAAAAATATCAGCATGGTCAGTTGCAGCAGCCTGTGGACTCAGACATCGAGCAGTATTCAGTGCGGAAGTTGACTGGGAAATTGGCGAAATGGCTGGAAGAGATCGTCGAGACTCAATAATTTCTACCTTTGCCCGCTCGTTCTCTTCACGCTTGTACCATCAAACTTCACCATACGTGTTCCAATCACTTTTACAGAAACTACAAGACAGTGCCGAACTGCAAAAAATTCTCCGCAATATCGGGTGGTTGTTTTTTGATAAGGTATTGCGGTATGGGGTGGGCTTTTTTGTGGGTGTTTGGGTGGCACGCTATTTGGGTTCAGATCAATTTGGCGTTTTCAATGCAGCAGTAGCATTCACGGTACTTTTTGGTGCGATAGCTACTTTGGGTTTGAAGTCCATCATTGTGCGCGAAGTGGTCAAACAACCCGACCAAGAGCAATCTATTTTGGGTAGTGCTTTCTTGATGATGATAGCTTCTGGTGTGCTCACCTTTGGGCTTTCTATTTTGATCGCCTTTTTTCTATATCAAAACGATCCGTTAACTTTTCGATTGATCGCTATTATTAGTCTGGGATTCGTTTTTCAAGCTTTTCAGTCGATTGCCTACTACTATGAAGCCAAAGTCACTTCTAAATTTATTGTCTACGCGACCAATTCTGCTTATCTCGTCAGTAGTGGATTGAAAGTTTATTTCATCTTGACCAATAAAGGATTGGAAGCATTTGCTTTAGCTAGCTTAGTCGATGTCGCACTGAGTGGACTCATTCTATTTTTCATCTATCAATCTCAAGGTTTACGCGTCAGAGATTGGCGATGGAATAAAGACATGAGTAGAACGCTTTTACGCGATAGCTATCCGCTCATTTTATCGGGAATTATGGTGGCGATTTATATGCGTATTGATCAGGTGATGCTGCCTAAATTATACTCAGAAAAAGAAGCTGGTCTATATGCAGCGGCTGTAAAACTGACAGAGCTTTGGTACTTCATTCCAACGATCATTCAGAGTTCTTCTATGCCAAATATCATTCAAGCTAAAGACATCAATGCTGACCTTTACTGGAGCAAATTGAAGAAGCTATTTAGCATCATGATTCTCTTTTCACTTGCAGTTGGTATTCCGACTACTTTATTGGGTGAAGAAGTGGTATCTATTATTTTTGGAGAAGAATATTTAGGAACAGGAAGTATATTAATTGTAATGATTTGGGCATTACTTTTTGTGAGTATTGGTGTAGCAAGATCAACTTACTTGGTAACAGAAAATCTGATCAAAATTTATTCTTACACCATTGTTATGGGTGTTGTCATCAACATTATTCTGAATGTGACCCTCATCCCTAAATTTGGGGGTCTTGGAGCAGTTTTTGCTACTTTAGGTGCTCAAATTGTAGCTGCTTATCTCAGTTGCTTTTTCTTCAAAGAAACCAGAGCAATTGGTCGATTGATTACCAACTCATTTTTTACCTTACCTGCCACTGCTATCAAAATACTTAGAAATGCTAGATAAACTCTATCGCTTTTACGCGCGTCTTTGTGCGCGTCCATCTTTCTATAAGTTGAATAAGACATTATTTGAACTTTCTTTGCGAGGTCTAGGTGTGCTTAACTCGCATAATTTTCACTTGAGTGGAGAGTATTTCTTTATTGAAAAAGTAAGTCAATCAGCTAGAAACCAATTGATTATTGATATTGGAGGAAATATTGGCAATTATAGTTTAGACTTCCTAAAAAAGAATCCTGAGCAGCAGATTTTTGTATTTGAGCCACATCCGACGACCTTTCAGAAATTGAGTCAAAACCTAAATAGTTATAAGCAAGTAGAACTTTTCAACAAAGGTGTTTCCGACGAAAAAGGAGAGCTAAAGTTATTTGACTATCAAGATCAAGATGGCTCAACTCATGCTAGTCTATTTCAAGGAGTAATCGAAGATATTCATGGAAAAACCTCAATTAGTCATACAGTCGATGTAGTGGCTTTGGATGATTTTTTAACAGCAAAAAAAGTAGAGCAAGTTCACTTATTGAAGATAGACACGGAAGGAAATGAGTTGAATGTTTTGCAAGGGGCGAAGCAGTATTTAGAAGCGCAGCGTATTGATATTATTCATATTGAGTTCAATGAAATGAACGTCATCAGTAAGACTTTCTTTAAAGACTTTTATGACTTGCTAGCTCCTAACTATTATTTGTATCGGTTACTTCCGAAAGGTGTTTTACCACTTCAAGAATACATTCCTGTGAGGATGGAATTATTGGCTTTTCAGAATATTATTGCAGTGAGTAAAAGCTCAAATTATCATCAGCTTTTTCGGTAGTAAAGAGAGCAGACACTTTCAAAATGCCTACTCTCTCAAATATTTTTAATTCGGACAAGCAATCTGATTAAACACAGGCTGTCCGCTATCACTGACTGTCATTCGCCAACAATCCCCGTTCGGCGATTTCATAATCACACCACTATTGACATCATTGATATACACATCACCATCTGTTACTTCTAGCTTACTCGCTGGATTTTTTGTCCCAACTCCTACATCGCCATTTGCTCTAACGATAAAGTCAGTTCTAAAATCTGAGCTATTCAACCTATATCGCACTGCAAATGAACCAGGATCAGGATTGACACCTCCAAAGTAAGAGCTAGACGGATTATCAAAACCACCTGCATTTCTATCAACAACTACACCCCAAAAACCTCTATGAAATAAGTCGCCACCAAAGTTATAAAACATACCTGTGCGACCTGCATTTCCTTTGTTGTCGACCTGATCTACTTCTGCTGGCGTCATAAATCCTGAGTTGAAAACTGGATAAACTGCCCCACTCACTACAAGCTTCTGACGCAAAGTAGCATCACCACCTACATCACCTATCCATACACTTTTATCCTCATCAGCTGGAATAATATAACTTCCCTTATCCTCCCAAAGCCCACTGTCATCACTGTCATCACTGCCATCGCCACCATCGCTATCAGTAGAACCAGCACGCTCCGCATAGAGCGCATAAGGCACACTCAACAACTGCGTCATACCTAGCAACTCAAAATTGCCGTTGTTGCGAGCGTCGATGCTGATTTGTAGAAAGTAAGGTCCTGCGCTCCAGTCAACATCGCTGAAATCGCCTAAAGTCGGTAAGCCAGCTCCGATAGCAGTACTGAACACCCCAAAATTGTCCGTGCGCACGGTATGCACTTCGGTATAGATGGCAGTGCCTTGTGGACTGGTCTGCAACAAACCGGCTTCGATACCGATGTCACGATTGCGCGCAATTCGATTGGATTGCGCATCTCGCGCCAAACCTTGATACGTAAAAGCTAAAGGCGTACCATTTTCGGTCGCTTCGACATCGGTCGTTTGAGCATTCAAGGTCATCATACTAAAGCAGAAAACTGCTAGGCATAAGATTTTTAGATTGTGGAAATTCATATAGTTTAGATTTGAGATCGCTGCGCTTCTAGATGTGAGATTTTGAGATAACTTGTCCCGACTCTTCGGGATGAGACTTTTCAACAATACCTTAAATCTGTACGAACAGCAATTTTGTTATTTGATTATTGAGTGAAGAATAATAGATTGACAGATTTTATTCTGCTTTTATCAGTTGTCGCACTGCCATCCGCTCCTCTCCAGCATAAATATGGATGCTATAGATACCTTTCGGCAGATGCTGAGTGTCTAGCCACAACTGAGTCGCAAACGGAGCTTCTGTCACCGATGCCCAAACTCTGCCTTGAGCGTCTGTCACTTGCACTTCGATTTCCTCCTCAAAAGGCGTCTCAAACTGCAAATTGACTTGATCGACTGCTGGATTTGGGTAGACGCTCATTTGAATCTGGAACGCTTCCTCGGTTTCGGAGTCGTCTGTGGTCTCACCGCTCGCAGGGTGCAAAATAAACGGGAAATTGCCGAGCTGCCAAGTGACCGTCATGCTACTGTTGCTTTGAGTGGCAGCAGCAGAGCAAACGACATTGGGATTCATGTTTTGTGCTTGCAATCCGAGTCCAAGTAGTGAAATGAAAAAAAACAGAAAAATACTTTTCATGTATTAGGAGTTTTGTGTTTGGAAGTAAAGATGTCCTTTTTGCTAATTTTGGCGGATTACCTGTACTAGATCAAAAGGTGTACATATTATATACGGCAAAAGTAGTGTTTTGTCACACTTTTGGACAGACTATTTTTTAAGATTAGTCTGACATAATGGAAAGGAAGCATGTGTTTTAATAATGGTTTCGGATACCTCGGCGGTCGTCTGAAGCATCAAAAGCAAATAATTTGACATACGCGCCCATCATATTATTCGCCTACCATCGTCCGTGGCATACAGAACAGACGTTGCGTGCTTTGCAGCAAAACGAAAGTGCAAACGAATCTATGCTCTACATCTTCTGCGATGGTGCAAAATCCAACGCGACTTCGGAAACATTAGAAAATATAGAAAAGGTCAGAACTTTAGCCCATCAAGAACAATGGTGTGGGGAAGTCAACATCATCGAGCGATCTGAAAATTGGGGACTCGCCAAATCGGTAGTGAGTGGCGTGACGGAAGTCGTGCAGCAACATAGCAAAGTCATCGTTTTGGAAGATGATATTGTGACTGCCAAAGGCTTTTTGAAATACATGAATGCGGCTCTTGCTAGTTATGAACATGAATCAAAAGTCTTTGGCGTCAGCGGCTACGCTTATCCGACGAAGCGACCGATAGCGTCCTCGACTTACTTTTTGCCGATTGGGAGTTCTTGGAGTTGGGCGACTTGGGCAGATCGTTGGGCAGAAGTGAGTATGGATTCAGCACAGCTTAAAGCGGCTATTGATGCGAAAGGTTGGCAGCGAAAAATGAATTTCAATGGCTATCCATTTTATGAGATGCTCGTCGATCAACTCAACGGCAAAGTTGACTCTTGGGCAATTCGATTTTACGCTTCTTTTTTCTTGCAGGAATGCTATTTTTTGTTCCCCAATCGGTCGCTCGTCAAAAATATCGGTTATGGTGCTGCCGCTACGCATACACAGCAGCAAGATCATTTTTCGGCTGTAGATATTGGTGCAGAATATATAGAGGTGGAGCGACAAATCGTTAAGTTGAATCCTGACATTTTGAAAAGTATTATTTTGCGGCCTTCTTGGTGGGAAAAAAGTTTCGGACGCCTCAAGGATCGTTTGAAGCTTTGAATAGAGGTCAAAGTATCAGAAGTCTTGTTCCTAACCAAAAGGAGGTCGTCGTGGGAAACGACAACCTCCCACAAACACGAATATGCTTAAAAAATTGGAAGCCGCTTGGCAGAAACAGCTCTTTCAGCACATCACCAAACAGCAACTGAAACAGCGTTTTTTGTTGGGGCAACACATCGCGCACGAAAAACGGAAAAGCTACGACCAAATCGAGCAGTTGCAGCAGGCGGAGTTCAAAGTTTTTTCACAATGGGGCGACGATGGGATTATTCAGTATTTAGTCGATCAAGTTGACATTGTGTCATCTTATTTCGTTGAGTTTGGCGTAGAGAACTATCTGGAGTCCAATACGCGTTTCTTATTGATGAATAACAACTGGAGTGGTCTGGTCATGGATGGTTCGGACGATCACATTCAATTCATTAAACGAGATGATATTTATTGGCGTTATGATTTGGAAGCAAAAGCGGCTTTCATCACTGCCGAAAACATCAATGAGCTGCTGGCGGTACATGTACCGCAATCTGAGATTGGGTTGTTGCATATTGACATCGACGGCAATGACTATTGGATTTGGAAAGCAATAGAAGTCATTCAGCCGACCATCGTTGTGATGGAATACAATAGCGTTTTTGGGATCGAGCGAGCGATTACAGTGCCTTACCAGGCGGATTTTGTGAGGACGCAGGCGCATTCGAGCAATTTGTATGCTGGCGTTTCTTTATTGGCGTTGTGCGATTTGGCGACAGAAAAAGGCTACGCGCTCGTCGGCTCGAATAGTGCTGGCAACAATGCGTATTTTGTGCGACAAGATCGTTTGGGCAAGTTGAAGACATTATCTCCAGAGGAAGGCTATGTCGTTTCTAAATTTCGAGAAGCGCGAGGCGATGATGGCGAATTGTTGGCATTGCGAGGCGCAGAACGATTGCAATTGATAAAAGGTATGCCGATCTATAATACCCGAACCCAACAAATAGAAAAATTATGAGCAAAGTAAATATTCCAGTTTATCAGCCCCATTTAGGCGGCAATGAAAAGAAATACGTCAACGAGTGCTTAGATAGCACTTGGATTTCGAGCAAAGGTAAATTTGTCAATTTGTTTGAGTCTGAATTTGCCAATTATTTAGGCGCAGAACATGCTACGGCAGTTTCTAACGGAACGGTCGCCCTCCATTTGGCATTGGTCGCTTTGGGTATCGGTGAAGGCGACGAAGTCATCGTCCCAACCTTGACTTACATCGCTTCTGTAAATGCCATTGTTTATACAGGTGCAACGCCCGTTTTTGTGGACTCTTTGGAAGATACCTGGCAGGTCGATCCACACGATGTGGTTCGCAAAATCACGCCAAAGACGAAAGCGATTATGTGCGTTCATTTGTACGGTCATCCTTGCGACATGAGTAGTTTGCGTACGATTTGTGATGAGCACGATTTGTTTTTGGTGGAAGACTGTGCGGAAGCCATCGGATCTACTTATGACGGGCAGCACGTTGGGACATTTGGAGACATTGCGACTTTTAGTTTTTATGGCAACAAAACCATCACCACAGGCGAAGGTGGCATGGTCGTCACCAATGACGAAACCCTCTACGAACGCGCCCTCCACTTCAAAGGTCAAGGACTCGCCAAGTACCGCCAATATTGGCATGACGTAGTCGGCTACAACTATCGGATGACCAATATCTGTGCGGCTATCGGCTATGCGCAATTGGAGCAAGTCGATTCGATTTTGAAGAAGAAAAGAGATATTGCTAGATGGTATCAAGAAGGATTTGAAGGCACGGCGATCACGTTTCATGGAGAGGCGGACAACGTCTTTCACTCCTATTGGATGTGTTCTATTTTAGTCCAAAAAGCAGCTGATCGCGACGCTTTGCGCGAGCATTTGACGGCTCATGGCATAGACACACGACCGCTGTTTTATCCCGTTCACACCATGCCGATGTATGCGCAAAAATATGAGCGACATAAAGTGGCGGAGAATCTAGGCTGGCGCGGCATGAACTTGCCGAGCTATCCAGAATTGACCAAAGAGCAAGTCGAGTATATTGTAGAAACTGTTTTAGCGTATAAGGTCGAATGGAGTTCACTGAAATTGGTCTAGGCGATCTTCCAATGCTGGAGGATTTTCTTTCTCGCTTGTCTATTGGCAAACAAAGCTTTCGCTACTTCGACAAGCGTCCATTGAGCATCATCGAGCAGCATGTCAGTACATTGTTATTGATGGAAGATGATCGCGCTATTGCTTATGGACATTTGGATCAAGAAAACGATACCGTTTGGCTGGGCATAGCAGTGGCAGATGATGAGCGCGGCAAAGGATATGGCAAGTGGATGATGCAAGCTTTGCTACAAAAAGCGCGTGAGCTAGAGATTTCAGCTATTACTTTGACTGTCGATCAAGAGAATGTGATCGCACAGCGACTTTACGAGCGAATGGGATTTGAAGAAGTCGGTCAAGCAGCACATTACAGGAAGTATCAGTTGATTTTGTGACAGTTGGTAGCAGTTATTGATGATATAGTTCCCTTTGCTGCCGTAATTTTAGCACCTTTAGAAGATATGCTCGGAGTTCATGTTTTCAGTATTTCGCCTCCGTTCTACATTTCTCATTTAGCGTTTTACATTTTACATTTATAAGCGACAAGACTATCTTCTAGCTATCTCTAAGCTCAAAATAATAGGAAAACGCTTTATGCATTTCAGAAAAATATCCCATTTTGCAGCCCTATGAAAATCCTCTACCACATTCCTAATTTGTCCCAAGAGAACGGCGGCATTCGGCAGTATGCAGTGGCATTGTTGCGCATTTTGGCACAAGACAAAAGCAACGAATATTTTGTCCTCCACAACGTCAATGATCCCCAGGTGATGCAAGTATTGGAGGAGTTTCCACACTTGCATCATGTGCCGCCCACTTTTGGACGAGAGCGGAAATTAGAGAAGTTGCGAACGGACATTGGGACAGTTTTCAACTACATTTTACTACTTGCCAAACGACAAAAACTCGCTTCTACAAGCTACATCAATCGCATTTGTCGTAAGTACAAAATCGACATCGTTCATTGTCCGCATCAGTTTGCCGCCGTCACCAATCGCAAAGTCATCTGTACCATGCACGATGTGCAAGAACTGCATTTTCCAGAGTTTTTTAGTCCACGCGATCGTTTTGTGCGGGCTTTTGATTATTTGGATGCCTTAGATAGAGCAGATAAAGTCGTGGTGAGTTATCAGCACATCAAGGATGATTTGTTAAAGTACTTTGACGGCTTAAAAGAGGATGACATTCAGGTTTGTTTATTAGAAATGCAAAATCTGTGGTTTGAGAAATTGACGACAGCCGATCAGGTTGATTTGTCAACACTTGATTATCCAGACCGCTTCCTCCTCTACCCTGCCAATACTTGGCCACACAAAAACCACAAAAATCTGGTCGAAGCTGTTCATCTTTTAGCTCAATCAGATAAGCACGTCAACGTCATCTGCACAGGACATCAGCGCGACTATTACCATGAAGAAATTGCACCTTTGATTGAAAAATATCAACTAAAAGATCAGTTCATTTTCCCTAGCATCGTTGATGAAAAACAGCTCTATACATTATACCAAAAATGTGTAGGTGTCGTCGTGCCAACTTTGTACGAAGCTGGCAGTTTTCCACTCATGGAAAGCATTCTGATGAATGTACCTGTCATCTGTGCAAAGACCACTTCGCTACCCGAAACCATTGGTAATCAAGAATTTGTGTTTTCTCCTACCGATCCCAATAAAATCGCTGAGTTGATGTGGAAACTCTGGAATGAGGAAGACTTTCGTACTAAAGCCAAAGCCAACAATCTAGAACGACAACCCTATCTCACCAATACCAATTCGCTCGGCATCATGCAATCTATCTACCAATCTTTGAGCGCATGAATCTACCGAAAATTAGCATCATCACCGTCGTCTACAATGCAGCGAAGACCATAGAGGAAACGGTACTTTCTGTCATACAACAAGCCTACTCCAATATCGAATATGTCATCATTGATGGCAAAAGCACGGACGGAACAGTCGCTATTTTAGAGCAATATCAATCTCACTTTGGCTATTTCATTTCTGAGTCAGACAAAGGGCTATACGATGCGATGAACAAAGGTATGAAGCAATGTTCAGGTGACTTTTGCTTGTTTCTAAATGCTGGAGATGTGTTGTATGAGTCGACGACAATTGAGCAAATAATAGTGGAGATAGATGATTTATATAAAGTCTATTTTTCGACAGCCGTTTTAACAGATCGCAAGTCGATGTATCGCTTGATTCCGCCTGAAAAAGTGGAGATTGAAGAGTGGCTAAAAGATCGTTTGCCCAATCATCAGACGATGTTATTTCCTCGCGCTTTTTATACTCAAAATGAATATGATCTAAGCTATCGCATCTCGGCAGATGATGACTTCAAACTTCGTGCGCTCCGACAATACTCTTCCAAATTCATCCCGATTTGGTCAGTCATTTTTGAAATGGGGGGTCTATCGAGTTCTTACGCAAGTTTTAAAGTAGTACAGCAACGTATCAACGAGCTTTATCGCTTATACGATTTTTATTATCCCGATCAAAAAATGGTCATTCATAAATTTGCACTTAAATCTTACTTCATCTTCTTGATGAGTCGTTTTTGGTCAGAGGATAAATTGATTAGGCGGTTCAATAAATTTGATGTCATTCCGAAAGGAGAAGAGGAGCGATTTCAGCCTTTCACCAATAAAAAAGCAGCACAAAACCAGTAGGACACTGGTTTCGTGCTGCTATCAAGCGTTTGGCTAGTAACTTCCGCCGATAGGGCGTTGATTTAGGCTTGCTTGATCGTCGAAGGTAGGCAAAGTTTCAGGTGCGGTAAAATGTGTAGTAGCTGTGTGATCGGTCAAACTTTTCATGAATGCAATGAGTGCTTTTTGCTCTTCATCTGTCAGATTTAGTGGCGCATCGGGTAACGTCTGATAAGGGACGTCAAGTCCCATGCCTGCACCGCCACCTTTGTTATAAAAATCGATGACTTGCTCCAGATTTTCATAGATACCATTGTGCATATAAGGTGCGGTTAGTTCTATATTTCGGACAGTGACCGTCTTGAAAGAATGTTTGTAAAATGGTGCATTGTCGCGTGGAAAATGATTGCCAATGCGTCCAATGTCGTCGTCTAATTGTTTGTTATCGGCTGTTTCTGGTACACCTAATATCTCGCTTTCACTTTCGGAATACAATGGTGGCACACTTCCATTGAAAGTAGGCGCAAAATGGCAAGTGCCACAAGCTCCTTTCCCCATAAACACATTGAAACCTAAGCGTACTTCTTCGCTCATTTCCTCACTCTCACCTCGCACATATTGGTCGAAAGGGCTATTCAAGGCTTGAAGAGAAGCGGTGTAGTAAGCTAAAGCATTGGTAACAGTGGCAGCACTAAATGTGTAGTCGGGCTGGTCACTATAAGCCTCTTCGAATAGTGTTTTATATTCTTCACTTTGCCCCAATTTATCTAGTATTTCAGCAAAATTGGTGTCAAATTCTTTTTCATCAAAAATGACGTGTTTACTTTGTTTTTCTAAATTCAAACCACGTAAGTCGTAGAAGAATTTTTCAGCATAAGCAGCATTTAGAAGCGTTGGTGAGTTGCGGGTGACTGTGCCATTATTACCAGTCGCCAAACTTAACTTTTCGCCATCTGTAAAAGCCTTACCTGGTTGATGACAAGAAGCGCAAGAACGATCATTGGTAGAAGACAAAACTGGATCGAAAAATAAATAACGTCCCAATTCTAGTCGCTTTTCAGCATTAGGGTGATCCAAATCAAGGTTGGAAAAGTATTTTAAATTCAAAAAGTCCGTATCAAAAAGGTTAGTCGCTTCATAGTTGAATGGCATTGGGATAGGATTGACTTCATCAACCATCTCTACGCCTGTGGTGACATGAATGTTATAGATGGCTTCGTACAATGGATTGATGTAATCAACCAAAAAAATAAGGCGATCGAAGCTGTCAAAATCATCGTTTTCTTCTACATATTGAATCGCGTTTTCAAATATTACTTCTGTTTCACTCACCAAATCTGTTTCTGCCGAAATAATCAACGGATAGTAAGCTGCTACCGCGTCAGACACGCTTTGCATGGCAACTGCTGCTTCTGGTAAAGCATTCACAGAGCCTGGTGTGTCAAAACCAGTGACACCTAATGTAAATATGCGTACCAACTCTTGACGACAGGCTTCAAATACATGACGATGTTCAAGTTGTATTGTTTGCTGGCGCATCGCCATCTTTTGGTAAACACCAGCTAGTTTATTGGCATGTTTGACGATCTCTTTTTTCTCTACCATTGGATCATCCGAAAAAATTAGCTCATCTAAAACCTGTAAACCTGTTGGCTCTACAATGAAGACTTCAGCTACGGCAGGTTCTGTTTTGGGCAGCGGTGCACCGTTTAAGTTTTTGTTGACGGCGAAAGCATCGTAGTAGTTGATGAATGCTTCAATACGCTTGTACGCTAATCTTGTTTTGAGGTGAGTTTCTTGCAGTTGTTCGATGCTGTTTTGATCGAAGCTTCGCGCTTGTTGCTGTAACGCTAGCGTCTGCTCCCGCAACTGATCGACGTCTTGGCGATATTGATGTTGGACTTGCGCTAGACTCGCTTGTGCTTGAGGAACACGGAAGCTGAGGTAAAGAATCGTGAATAATGTGAGGAGCGTTACTGTGATGAGTAGCTTTTTCATTTCTTGTTTCGTGTTTACATTTAGATTGTTTTTTGGGGACTGGATATGTTGGCTTTTTGAGGAGATTTTTGTTGAACTGATGAACTGAGTAATTGATAAGTATTGTAGTTAACTAAGATTGATCTGCTGAACTAGAGTTAATTGCTGAGCTGCTCATAGCTAAAAGCTAGTAGCTCACAGCTTTTAAAAAGAGAAGACCGCCCGAAAACGATCCTCTCACTGTTCAATCAAAGCTTATTTATGTCTTGACTATTGAATAGACAATTTCTTGATCTGTCCATCTGCATTTTGTACAAAATAGATACCCTGAGTCAAGTTAGATACATTGACTTCATTGGTGTTGCGAGCGACTAGCACGCGCTTGCCAGAAGCATCATAGATGGCTACATCAGTTGTTTTATTCAAATACAGAAAACGGGTCGTTGGATTCGGATAGATGCTGAAAAGTTCTTCCTCTGCTTCGGTAGTAGTGTCGAAATTGACAGCTTCACTACGCATCTCCACTGATGCTTCATCATTCAAATCCGTTGCACCCAGTTTGTCAAAACCATTGATTGCGAAAGTCAATGAGTTGTTGTATGGAAACGGATTCTCCGTAGAAGGATGCTGAGAGTTGACCAATAGCGATTTGCCATCGGCAGTAGGCTGAGCACCTGTTACTTCCGCGCCTGCTGGCACGACTGCGATACGAATCAAATCGTCTACTACCGGATTATCTGTATCCATGTCTAACAAAAACAGCTCACACGTACGCGACTGTGTTCCTGCTGGCACACGACCGAAAGAAGAACCGTTTAAATCTTCGCAGATCACCATATAACGCTTGCCGTCAATCATCATGATATTCAAGCCGTCAGGATTGGTCATGTGTTTGTTGCTATTGATAGCAGAACCAGCTTCCAAATAAACGCGTACCTGATCTTCTGAAACATCATAGACCATGATGCGACCAAAGTAGTCACGATACTCAAAGTTATTGGTCGTATCGGTAGCAGAAGTCAATCCCTGAGCAATCGCACGACGGTCATGGTATGCCATTACATTGCCACCTAGTTCTACACTGCCCGCAAAATTGTCACCTGGATCGTCATTACCAGTTTCTGTGAAATAAATATCGCCTGTTACGGGATCAGTCACGACCCATTCGATACGATTGAAAACAGTCGCTCCCTGTGCAATAGCTTCCGCAGTATAGTTCAAGAATGTTTCAGGACCACCAAAAACAGGAACCCATTTGTAGCCTTCTTGAGTGTCGTCATAAGCATACATTGTCCCTTTGGTGAAGTCGCCTGGCGTATCTGCTACGAACATCCCAAATACAGCAGCACCAGTTGCATCAGGACCGAAGTATACACGACGGTTGTTCGCAGAAATAGAACCACCTTCGAATGGCTGACGACCCCAATTATACTGCTTACGGATCGCTTTTGCTTGCTTAGGATCGATTTCTACCATCCAGTTGAAGTTTTGATACTTCTCAACCGTCAAACCATCAAACATAGGGAACTCTCCCTTTGTGTCAATTGTGAAATCAGATGTATCACGGACACCTGCTTCTCCTCTGCGCGTTGCGATAGCAGCATTGTTTCTGCGAAACCACTCCTCAGCCGTCCAAATACGACCATCAGGACCTTGAATACCACCACAGTTCATACCTGTCTCACCGACCGTGTTAGCAAAATCAACGTTGAAGAATTTGCCTTTACGACCATCTTCTAGTTCTTGATCGACAACTTCCAAGGAACCATCCGCCAAACGACGAACTTTGAAAACCGTCATACCACCACCGTCACCGATCATGTCGTTGGCTTGGATCATCTCGTGGTTGACAGAAACCCAACCCAAATCGTCAGACTCATTGTCAGGCGTGAAACCGATGAAATCATGCCATTGCTTGGCAGGCGTTTCGCCAGCTTCATTGCCATAAGTAGCAGTTGTTTGTACCATGTCTGTTCCACCGATGAACAAAACTTGTACAGAAAGTGGTGATTGTGGCATCACCAATGTCTCAGAATCGAAACCTTCTGGAGCCTCGATCTGGCTAGGGAAAATCGCTTGTGCATTCAGTGCAACCACACCTAGCACTAGCGTTGCGAGGGTAAATAACCTCTTCATCATAGTTAAGCTGTTTATAAATAGTGTAAAAAGAATGTTGTGCTTTCGTGTAGACATAGCACAGCCAGTGCTTGAGAAAAGCATCAAACAAGGTTGCCGATTTATGTCTTGATTAATTGCTAGTGAAAGTCATCAAGCTAGTTGCCTGACTCTGATATTGCGAAATTAGACAGCAGCTATTAAGCGTGTGTGAAATTGAATTGAAGAAAGAATTACGAAACACAAACAAAGCTTAACAATGAATTAAGGCAAGTACTACCTCACTTTATTTGTTAATTCAAGATGAACAACCAATTATATTTTGATAAATTTGAATTGCCACTATTTATATTGAGTCTAAAAAGAAAAAATTATTGTTGCTCGATCAATTTTATCAACTTCTCCAGTTGAGCATCAGTTTCCCATTTAATTTGATCCAACGACCTCGGAATAGTTATATCTGGTGATGTCCCAATGCCATCCAGTAAGTCTCCATTCGCTTGAAAAGACAGCATAGTACTCGCCTTAATGCGTAGTTGAGTATTGGGCAAATAAAAAGATCGACTATTGCCACTCGAACCATCTGTGGTTGTACCAACTAGCTGAACATTTGGCAAAACACCCAAAGCTGATGCCATAATTGAAGCTGCACTAAAGCTACGCTCATCCATTAGCACATACACTGGTTGATTGTAGTGGTAATAGCTTGAGTCTTTACTGCCTCTTAAAAGCATGAAATGAGGTCGGCTGAATAAGTCATCGTTCAACTCAACTGTTGGTCGAAAATTGCTGAACCATTGATTCACAAAAAGACGCGTAGATTCGTCTAATTCGTCCAACGAAAATAAGTAGCGAGCGTGTAAACTCGATTTTTCATCAATTGTAAGTATAGTGTTAGCACGCTGATAAGCGATATTGGCAACATAGATGGAATCAGGATGAACCAGAAAAGGGCTGAGTGTCCTCAATAGATCGCGAGTACCGCCGCCATTTCCACGAATGTCAATAATGAGCGCATTACTACTTCGGTTGGCATGCATGAAGTCATGCAGTGCATTGTAAAAATGAGGTGCTTCTTCAGGCGCGACCATATCTGCCAATCGCGTGTAAGCCACATCTCCTAATTGTTGAAATTGGCGACTGATCGTAAGTGAGTCATTTAACTTTTCCCGTTTCTCTGAACGATCACTCCATCGTCCCAAACGCTTTGATCTGTGCAGTAGCGGCAGTGTAACGACTGTGTCTCCTTTTTCTCCACTAAATGTAAAGGTCGATTTTTTGGGTAGGTCTCGCCCAAGTATGGCAAAGCGTTCTTGAATATGACGCAACTCTCGAACAGCTCTAAAGTGATAAGCAATTTCAGGCGCACCTACTTCCTCAGGGCAGATTTGAGGCAATATGGAATCAACTGCTTCACCGTTGATGGCAGTGAGATAAGGGAAATCGGCATACAGTTCTTTAAATGACTTTTGCGCACGGACATATTCTAGCGCAATCACCTTCCTTTCATGTGGGGCAATAATGAAAGGCAAAAAGTACTCATCGGGCAAATCATAACCACGTACAGAGGCATGTCGATCTCCTAATTGTCCAATCAGTTGGGTCAAAAATAAGCCAAAATCAGCTTTAGTCGTACTATCCGAAAGTTGAGCTTGATAGCTTTGAAGTTGCTT
>JBCDHX010000019.1:0-54214 GCA_038749535.1 Bacteroidota bacterium | reverse complement strand
TCGGTATTTTGTACAATATTTGTTCTGTGAGTATCTTGATGCTCATTGGGCAAAAAACTTAGTGATGAAAGTGTCGTAACTTCCAATTTACTAAGTTTTGCCCTTTTCTTGATATCCTCTATTTTTTGTACGGACTATTGTCCTTTGTAACAATGATACAAATACTCCGGTGGAATATTAGGCTCAATGGTACGCTCACAATGATCGAAAACAGCTTTGAATCGCTTGAAGTGAAATTTCGTATACAGCACCTGACTGTATACACTACCAGGCGACAATATGTCGTAAGAATCTTGCATGATTTGTTGTCGCATCTCTTCAGAAAAGAAAGTGTATGGAATGGAGGCAATGATCGCATCAACACCTGAACTCACATATTTCTTCACCGTCTCTGCTCCATCATTAATAACAACAAGTCGATCGTCATCGATATTTTCTTTGACATGCTCGCAGAAATCTGTATTGACTTCAAAAGCATATACTTTAGAATTGGACGTAATACGGGACAAAATCTCACGCGTGATATTGCCATGTCCCATCCCAAATTCTACAATGACCACATCTCTATCCGTCGGTATGTTCTTACAAATACCTTTTTCCACACGTTTACTCGTTTCAGTAAATGCACCTGTAGTGAGTAAGTTTTTTGTAAAGGCTATAGTCGTTTTGATCTTCTGTAATAGCATCAGTTTTTTGTCGCGAAGATAGTTAAGGAACGAAAACATCGTAATCTTTCTTCCGAAAGCTTTCAGGATGAGCTTGCTGTTCTATGTCGTTACCTCCCGGTGTAATGATATATTCACTAGCTTGATTGTGTATATTTTAGCCGGTTTTAATGGCAGTTATTGAGTCTTATTTTTTCAAAATGTACACCTTGAGCGCGTGGAGCATTTATTCTAAATCCAATGACTTCTGAATCATCATTACGCTCAAAATGAAGCGTCTGAAATTGCCAACTGGTGCTAGAAAATTGGTCTTCTGACAAAGTATTTAGCTGTATAGTACCAAATTGACGTTGCTGCACAGTGATGTGTTCGTCTACCAATCGGATGCTGTAAATTGTCCTCAATTCCTTGCTATAATAGCAGCCTTCAAACTGATTCAGCTCTTCTGTAGCATATTCGTATGTATCAGTTAATGTCTCTTCGTTTGTCGTGTTTGTAGCAACTGATGTCTTGCTTTTCTTCGCCGGATAATAAGATTTTAGAAATAAATGTGCTACCTCTTCGGCTTTTGCCTGAGCATCTAATGTCCCGTTACCACTTATGATAAAGACAGCTGCTCTTTGCTCCAGAAATCTTCCTAAAAATGCTCGATAACCTGCATCTGCACCCGAATGCTGTATACATGGCAAGCCATTCCAAGTACTGTGAAACTGTCCCATATTGTATCGAAATGATTCATCGGACTTGAGAGCAAATTGTTGATTGAGTTGCTGAAACATTGCAGTGTTACCTATCTTGGGTTGAGTAAAATTTTGTACCCATTTTGACAAATCCCTTAGCGATGTATAAAGATTGGTGGATCCATAGTAAGAATAATTGGCAGTAGCGGTGGCATATTGATCACCTTGAAGTCCGTAAGAAGTAGCTTTGTTGCTGACGATTGTATTATAGTTGTCCATCACAAAAGAATCGTTCATGTTGAGTGCAGTCAGAATTTCCTTTTGCATGAAGGCAGCAAATGATTGACCGGACACTTTCTCAATGATTTCTGCCAATAAGAAATAGCCAGAATTGGAATAACTGAAATCTGCGTCGGGAGTAAAATTCAAAGATTCTTGTCGATAAATGGCATCATGTACTGTGCTAGCAGTAATCACATCATCCGGATAGTAACCTGCTTGTCCCAATAGGCTCAGATGACTCCGAATACCACTCGTATGTTCGATGAGCATACGAATGGTAATCACAGTACCGTAATCCTTAAATAATGGTAAATAGTTACGAATATCATCTTCTAAAGAAAGTCTGCCTTGCTCTTTCAGCAGCAGTATACCAAATGCAGTAAACTGTTTTGAGACGGAAGCCAAAGAAAATACACTGGAATCAGACACAGGTACTTGGTAATCTAAATTAGCCATGCCATACGTCTTTGAAAGTATCCACTCATTATCCTTGATAAAGCCAACGGCGACACCAGGCGTATAGTCATTATCAAAAGATTGAAAAATACTATCTACTTGCTGTTCGAGTGATTTGTCTACCTGAGCAAATGATGATAGGCAACTAACAGTAAGTAGACAAATCCATAGTATGGAAGACTTTGCTTTCATGGCTGATGTGTTTTTAATTTGAAAGAACTTAACTCCTACCTTACTTTTCCAATACCTCTACAATCGCCTGCCCCAACTCGTAAGCTGAAGCCGGATTTTGACCTGTCAGTAAACGTCCATCGACGATGACATTTTTCTGCCAGTTGTCTGCACCTACAAACTTCGCGCCTCGCTCGCGCAGCTTACTTTCTAGCATAAATGGAACGATATTTTCAGCCTGTGCCGCTCGCTCTTCTTCGTCTGTAAATGCGGTCAACTGTTTGCCATTGACCAAGTAGTCTCCATTGGACAACTTCACATTGACGAGACCGGAAGGCCCGTGACAGACCGCAGCGACAACACCATTATCTTCATAAATATCAGCTGTTAGTCGATTGAGTTTGTCGTGTTTGGGTAAGTCCCACATCGTACCATGACCACCTACAAAATAGATAGCCGCATAGCGACTCGGATCAATCTCGTCAGGTCTCATCGCGTGTTGAAAACGATAGTAAGCTGTTGGATTTTGAATGAACCACAGATTCAGGGAGTCATTCATATTGGCACCATACATATAAGTACTGCCGCCTTTTGGACTCACAAAGTCTATCTCGTAGCCGGCATCGTGGATGGGTTTGTAGGCGTGTGTCACTTCTCCCAAATGTAATCCAGTTTTTCGATCCGTATCGCCCATTTTTTCGTGGCTAGTCAAGACAAAAAGGACGCGCTGTTTCTCAGCGATTCGCTGACGCGCAAATGTTTTGACCGCGATGACCCACTCGCCGTCGACTTTGAGCAAATTGATATAGTCGGCGAATTTCAGATTAGGGTATTCCAGCTCGATTTTGGCGACGGCAGCGTTGCCGAGAATATCTACAAAAATGATACGTGAAATGCAATTGACCTTCCTCCCCGGTTGGACTCCCTTGATGTAGTCCTCAGATTTCCAGATGGCGTATTGATCGCCCTTTATGTAGCGCAATTCAGCAGTAGGATGAAAAGCACTAGCGAGCAAGGAGGTGTCGCCATTGTTACGCCCATTGATGTATTTCCAAAGCGTTTCTCGGACTTGATCTTCTTCGGAAAGTGCAGATTGAGCGAAAGTATTCAGGGCAAACAGTAGACATACGGTAATGATAAAAAATAGTCGATTCATAGTTTTTTAGGGCAAATTTGAGGCTTCAACCTACTGAAATCTACCAGAATCGTGATGTTGGGAGACTAAATTCGTGATTTTGACATCAAACTTCAGTCGTGGTTACTCGAAAAGTACTAGCTGTCATTCCTGTAAATTGCTTAAACACTGCATTGAAACTAGACAGACTATTAAAACCGCTATCATAGGCGATAGCAGCAATCGTCAGATGTTCAAATTTGGGATCTCGCAACCGTTTTTGCGCTTCTGCGACACGTAGGCTAGCAATATATTTTGAATAATTGTAATCTGTCTGTTGGTTGATGACTTGAGATAGTTCTTTGCTCGTCAAATGTAGCGATTCGCTCAACTCAGTGAGGGTTAGTTTTGGGTTCAAATAAGGTTTTTCTGTATTCATCAGCTCTTCCAATTGCTTTAGATGTTGTTCGGCTTTGTCCTCGTCGAGCGTTGAATTGGCATACTTTACAGGCGCATCATCGGCTATCCTCTTTTTCGATCTTTTGTACAGCCAGAGCAACATTGAAATGTAGAAAATAAAGCTAAATGACAATGCTCCTAAAATATAGGAGGTATAGGAAACGGTTTTGAAAACCAACCAGATGATTGCTACTCCGGCATATATATTGAGTTGCCAAATATCTTGACTTGTGAGCGTTTTTCGAGCCGTCCAAAGTTTGTATATCGTAGCACGCATATAATAGCCGGACAGTATCACATAGACAAACCACTGCCAGTAAATCATTTTGATCGCTATTCGCCAAACTGGTCGATATGCATAATAAGAATAGCTGTAACTCAATATCCCCATAACGATGACGTAAGGTAAAATGTACAGCCACCAACGCTGCTTCAAATTGTTCTTTTGACCAGTTACACTCCACACATAAAGCAGTAAAAACGGACCGATTAAAGCACATGCTGTCAACCCCAATTCAATGAATACCTCGAATAAACCGGGATTGAAATGGAGAAAGACAGATTTGATGATGCGGATACTCAACATCAGGAGCAAACCGCCGAGAAAGTAGTCAGATAGTCGTTTCTCACTTTTAATGAGTAAGAAATAGCTGCTGAGTGCAAAGCCATTGATTGCCCCCAATGCGCTGAAGAGGAAGATGAGTTGTTGCGTGAGTTCCATAATACAAATAACGACATTGCAGGATGAGATGAGTAGTCGTTGAGGGAAATTTTAGACGACCATCAACGAGCCATCGCTCAACGTACCGCAAATGATGGACTTTTGAGGTCAATAGTGTAAAATTCACATCCCAAACAACCGCTCATACTTCTCCCGCACCCACTCCTTATTATTCAATGGCTCTAACTGATTCAGCTTTTCTTCAAAATCGGTTTGTAGTCGCTCTCGCTGATATTTGGGTTTGAGCTTGATGTCGAGCAAGCGTTTGGTGATACGCACAAAATTGAGGTAACTCAGGCGGTGATAGTCACTGAGTTGGCGTTTTCGGTGAAGGAGGTTACGGACAGATTTTACCAAAGCGTAAAATGGCTCGACTTCTTCTAATTCGTAGAAAACTTTGAGTTGAATGATACGCGCAGAAGCCTGGTAGAAGACATTGCTAAATTCGACGCGCTGCAAGAGTTGGAGGGTTTTATTAAAGTTGCCTTGAGCGAAGTACAAATTGGCACGCTGATAGTCGATGACGTTTTGTTGCTCGTCTGCTTTCAAGTTGTCTTTATAAGTAGCGATGAACTGTTTTGTCCATTCAAATTCTTGTAGCCGAATCCCTGCCGTAGTCGCATTGATGAAAGTACGCATGGTCAGATAGCCGTGCTGCAACAGTAGATCTTGCTCGATCAAGCTTTGGCAGATATGAAAAACTTCACGGTAGTAGTCGGTGCGTCCATAGTTGATTTGGCGGACGCTGAAATTGAGCATGTAAGTATATAAATGTTTCAATTCTGCTCGCGACAATGGCGATTCCTGCTGGAGTTCTGCTTTTAGCTTCTGATAGCCATCAGTGGTGTGCTGCGTCAAAAAATGATAGGCATTGTAGTAAATCCGAAGTGCTGGAAAAGTGACGTAGCGACTAGCATTGGACTCATATTCTTGTAAGACAAAGTCAATCAAATGAGGCATGTAGTCTTCTTGTAGCATCTGAGAGCGGCTCACCATTTCGCAAGCGATGCGCAATTTATTGCATAGATAGTAAGCGTCTAGGGTGTCACTCATCGTCTGTAAGTTAGGATCATAGATACTCTGATTTTCAATCAAAGCAGAACGATCCAACTGCTCAAAGTGCTGATAGCTGTCCTGCAAAAACTGATAGCTGCTATCGGTTCTTTTGTCACGTATTCTCTTTGCTTTCCGCGCCAATCTAGCAATCGGGCGATGCACATTTTTCTCCATCAAAGCTTCCAATAGCAAACTATTCAGGTGAAGTGGACGAGTCTCCAACTGCTGCTCTACCAGAAAACGGTAGGCCAATTGAAGCAAATCCGAAATGACATTGTTCAGTCGGCGTTCTTCGTAGCCATCTGTGCCAAAGAGAGACTGATAGGCAAGTTCTTTGCTTTCAGGCAAATCATTATCTAGTAAATATTGCGCCAGTTTCCGCACACTCGGATTGGTCGTAAAAAAATCAGCAAAGACAAAATCTCGAAACTGCTGCCGCTCAGCCATCGAAAATTGTTGTAATAATTCGTGAAGGAGTGTTTTATTCATCTATAAATTAGACTATTTGCTACAAATAAATATTCATTAATAATTGATAACCAATATTTTAACCAATATTTTAAAATTATACATATCTAATATAAATCTATAAAGCTACTAAAATGTAGTTTCAGTTCGCTTATTCTCATCTTACTTTTGTACCATCAGCAACGCAAATCACGCGATCCAAGGAGAATACGATTTCATTCTCCTACATAAACCACCAAATCTTATGAACAGAACACTTTTATTTTTTCTCCTTACTTTTTTCAGCCAATCTCTTCTTGGGCAGCAGAATGAGGCATCCAGTTTTGTCTTCGTATACTCAGAGGATGTGACGACTAGCCCCGGTGCTCAAGTTTGCATCGACATCAAAGTAGATGGATTCCAAGAGATTGATGATGCAAGATTTATCCTAGTCTGGGAAGAGGATATTTTACACAATATTAGTATCAAAACAACCAACGAACTTGGACAACCTTACTTGCCGGGGTTAGATCTAGCTTCGGATGTCGAAATAGAGGGCAGAGCAGCTATTATACAATGGCGAAAAGAAGGTGGTTGGTCTCTAGCAGACGGGAGCACATTTTTCCAGTTTTGCTTTGAGGTAAAATCAACAATCACTACAGAAACCAAAGTTTTCTTTAACAATCTACCAAGCGAATCATTCTACGGCACTGATTCCAGAAAAATACGGTATGTCCATAGAGACATAAGCGTCAACATTGTCGGTCAAGCAACAGAAGGTGTGCTCAGTGTAGGCAACACTACTGCTGAAATTGGTGAACAAGTCTGCCTACCAGTGACTGCCAAAAATATAGGTGAGCTATCTGGATTACAATTCGCTCTGGACTGGGACGATACCTCATTGACGCTAGAAGATGTTGATTTTGGGGACGATCCACTGGATCTAGCTAATTTTCCTTCTGCTTATGTGCTAGAGGAAGACGAGTTTAGGATGATATGGCTTGACTACAATGGTCAATCTGTTGATCTAGGTGACTCAATAGTATTATTCAATTTATGCTTTGAAGTGACTGATGATGAGGTATTTCAGATTCCAATATCGTTTGCATCTGTCATTCCATTGGAAGTAACAGGTTCGGACAATAGCGTCATTCCTACACGTCCTGAGGATGGTAGTATTAAATTTTCAGAGAATGAATTTTCTACTACAGATGTCGCTTTGAGTATTGGTAATAGTCAAGCAGCAGTTGGCGATCAGGTGTGCTTACCTGTTACAGCGAGAAATTTCAGCGCATTAGCTGCTACCAAATTTGGTATTGAGTGGGAAACTGATGATTTGACTCTAAAAAGTATAGACTTTGGAGATGATCCGTTGCAACTGGAAGATCATCCTGCATTATATATCTTGCGAGAGGGCGAAGTCTATGTGGAATGGGTACCCTACATTACCGGATTACCGGCAGATATCGGAACATTAGATTTAGGTGATTCGACAGTGCTTTTTAGTCTATGCTTTGAGGTACTTCAATTAGATGGTACGACTGGTATTGATTTCTTACCCACTACCGATAGATTTATTGACGATGTAGATGGGACACGCGGACTATTTGATGTTCGCCTCATCGATGGATTCATTGAGACACCGAGAGAAGAAGAGTCAACTTCTTTTCCCCAACTTATCATCGGAAATACGGAAGCTAATAGCGGAGAACATGTCTGTCTACCGGTCACAGCTAAAGATCTAGGAGAGGTAGCAAGTCTTCAATTTTCCATCGGTTGGGATAGCACTTATCTGTCATTTGATTCTTTGAAATTAGGCAATGATATATTTGACCTGACCAATAATCCTCGTTCTTATTTTGTCACCGAAACTGATTTCAGACTAGCTTGGCTCGATTTATCTGGCAATCAGACTGTTGAATTAAGTGATTCCACTGTCCTTTTTAGCTTGTGCTACACTGTCATTCGAGATGATACGCCTAAAACTTTCATCTCATTCACAAACACGGTTCTAGTTGAAGTATTCGGACGCTCCGAAGAAGGAGAAAGCATCATCCCTACAGCTACGCAAAATGGCTATGTCCAATTCTCAGAAGAAGAAGTTTCAACAGATGAGATGGAGCTATGCATCGGTAATGCCAGTGCCAGTATCAATGAACGGGTCTGTGTGCCTGTGACTGCCAAAAACTTTAGAGCGATTGCAGGTTTGGAGCTGAATATCCGCTGGAATGCAGCTGATCTCAATTTTCAGGAATTGGCTCTGGGGGATGATCCTTTGAATTACACTAATCATCCAAACGCTTATGTGACCAACGATAGCACCTTTCGTACAGCTTGGTTGCCTTCTACTATCGAAGCAGCTGACTTTGGGGACTCGACCGTTTTGTTTCATCTATGTTTCGAGGTTGTAGAAGGAGAAAACAATATGGGCAAAACATTCATAGAGTTTTTCGATCTCGAAATCATTGAAGAAGTAGACGGTATAGCGGTTTTACAAGATATTGAAACCCAAAACGGCTTCATCGACATCAGCGGCGAAAGTCAAGGACCACCTGCCACACTATCCATCAGCAATGAAGTTGGCAATATCGGAGAAAAAATCTGTTTAGATGTCAGTTTGACGACCTCAGAAGCGTCTGGTGTCCAGTTTGCGCTAGAATGGGACACAGAAAAATTGGTATATGAAGGCTACAATCTCTTGGAAGATGGCTTATTGTTATCAGAAAATGACATCAACTTTGATGGCGAACAACTACGAGTACTTTTTTACGCACCAAGTGTCGATAACACAGATGTTCCGAGCTATGAAATTGGACTATTTGATGTCTGTTTCACCCCATTGGTGAGAGATACGAGCTATGTTCAATTTAGCGAGGATTTTCCGGCAGAGGTTGTTTTGTCGAGAGGCAGTGCTCTCATCCCTACTGATCTTGAACTTCAAAATGGCTACATCTATACCGACGATAACGTCCGTCCTGGTGATACTGATTTAGATACAGAAGCCAGTCATTATGACTTACTGAATATAGGCATCGGCTTTGGCAGCACAGGCCCGACTCGCCCGAATGCCAGTTTAGATTTTGAACTACAAAGCGCGCCTGACTGGGCTGTCTCAACACCGATGACGGATGTCAATTATAAACATCTCGACACCAATGGTGACGGCGTGATCGACGATTTGGATATCCTAGCAGTCGATCAAAACTGGAGTGGAACACCGACACTCAATAACAATACTGACTCTGGTGATGGTGTGCCATTCTTTGCCAAGGTAGATAGTGTGCGACTCATGGAGACACAACAGATTCCTATCGTGTTGGGGACAGAAGAACAAACAGCGCAACAAGTGTACAGCGTAGCCTTCAGTGTTTATTTTGAGACTGAACAAGCACTGCGAAATGCGCCGAAAATTTCATTGGCAAACTCCTGGCTAGGTAGCGAAGAAGAACTCATAAAAATAGAGCGATTCTTTCCAGAGTCGCAACGGCTAGACGTAGCCATTAGTCGTATCGACCAAATCGCTAAAAACGGACAAGGCGAACTACTAGCCATGGACATTGTGATGGAAGACGTCATTCTCTTTCAAGCCAATACGCATACGCCTATCCGCATAGATCATGTACGCGCCATCGGTGAGACAGAGCAAGCAGTGGCTGTCAAAATAACAGACACTCAAAAAGTCATCAGTAAGACTGAATCGACTGTAAATCTATCCATCACACTATCACCAAATCCTGTTACTTCTCATCTATTCATCGACGCTGATCTAGTTGATATTCAGCAGATTACGATCATAGATGCTTACGGAAAGATAGTCGCTATTCATGCAGCTACTTCAGTCATTTCGATGGAGCATCTATCAAAAGGGATGTACGTCATTCGTATTGAAACTACCAAAGGCAATATGACCCAAAAAATCACCTTACAATAATCATTTTTATTACGTGGAGAGATGTGAGAAGCTATGAGGTAGTGTGAAATGAATAAATTTATCCCGACAAACTCGGGATAAATTTTTCATTGAACTCAAACTCATCTCATAGCGGCTCACTTTTTCACCAATCAGTCCTTTAACTATGAAATCCATTATCATCTCTATATTTTTTATTTCTGGTTTTATACAGTTGCACGCTCAGACACTGACCGGAAGAATTATACATGAAGGCAGGACTCGTGTCTGCAATGTCAAAATCGACCTACTAGATGCTGACCAAATTGTCATCGGCACAACAATGACCAACGAAGAAGGCGACTATTCTATTGACTTACCGGATGATGGCGACGGCTATTCCATCTTTGTGGGCAAAGAAGACGAAGGGGAGTTTCTGAATGGCTTGAGCACTTTCGACATCGTTTTGATGAAGCAGCATATTCTGGGCATACAAATTCTAGATGATCCTCAACTCATACAAGCCGCTGATCTGAATAATTCCAATTCTTTGACGGTCACTGATTTGCTGATCGTCAGAAATCTCATCTTGGGCATCACGGTAGAAACAGAAGTTCCCAACTGGCTATTTTCTCGTACCAATGGTGGTCCTGCAAACACCGATAATCTCTTCCAGCTCAACGGCAATACCGTTTTCAATATGATCGCTTACAAAAGAGGCGACATCGACTTCAGCGCAGATCCTTGCCGATAGAAAAGAAATACGATTACCCAAATCGGGTGACATAAAGAACTAGACAAGTGTAACGTTCGAACACGATCGGTCTCGGTAACTTTGTTATCGAGACTTTTTTGCCTAGCCTGAGTTCAATAAAAATTGCCACCTTCTGTGTTGAGAACTAGCTGAAAAGTCGCTTTCTTCTATACGCTCTCTTTCCAACTAGTTCTCAACAGTGACAATTTCTTTATTTCACATTTAGATGTACCATATTCAATTTTCACTGCTACTTCTTCTATCTTTTTGATCTTTCTCGCCCAAAAGTCAGACTTTTTCCAATCCATATTGTTTTTCCCCAATAACAAGAAAAATAATATGAATATCCTACTCGACCTGACGATTGTCTTTTCTCTTTCGGCTGTCATTTTGTACATCAGTAGTCGTCTGAATGTACCGACCGTCGTAGGTCTGTTGTTGTCCGGATTTATCGCCGGACCCTATGCTTTGGGGCTGATCGAGGAAAAGAGCGCAGTAGAAGATTTGGCGGAGATCGGTGTGTTGCTGCTACTCTTTACCATTGGGATGGAATTTTCCCTAAAAAAGCTATTTGAAAATAAAACCTGGATACTCGTAGGTGGCGGCATACAAGTTTTCGGGACGATTTTACTGGTAAGTGTGCTGTCGCTGTTGTTCGGTATGAGTTATGTGCAGGCGGTCTTTCTAGGCGCACTATTTGCGATGAGTAGCACGGCAATCGTGTTGAGTATTTTTCAAGAAAAAGGATGGATCAATCGCGCGTATGGAAAATCGGTATTGTCGGTTTTGATTTTTCAGGACATCATCATCATACCCATCATGCTGGCTGTGCCTTTTGTGGCAGGTGATAACGCGGATGTGTCGGATGCACTGATGCAATTGGGGACGGGCGTAGGTATTGTAATTGTGGTATTGTTGGCAGCTCGAAAATTAGTACCTGTCTTGCTGGAGAAAATCGTTCATGCTCGCAATCAAGAGCTGTTTTTGATGAGTATTTTGGTGATTTGTTTTGCGACTGCATTTATTACGTATCAGTTGGGTTTGAAACTGGCATTGGGCGCATTTTTGGCGGGTTTGATTGTCTCAGAATCCGACTATAGCTACGATGCGATTAAGAATATCTTGCCGCTCAAAAAGATCTTTATCAGCATCTTTTTTCTGTCTGTCGGGATGTTGCTCAATGGTGTATTTCTGGTAGAGCACTTGCTGCCCATCATTGCGTTAGTCGCTGCGGTGATCGTGGTCAAATTTTTGATCGTCACGCTACTCGGCATCCGACTCAAACTATCCGTGAAAGATGCCATGATTTCTGGTATCGCGCTCTGTCAAGTCGGTGAATTTGCCTTCATCCTCTCCAAAGTTGGCAATGATTATAACATCTTGGACTACAATGCTTATCAAACCTTTTTAGCGGTCTCTATCATTTCCATGGCAGTCACGCCTTTCTTTATTATCGCTGCGCCCAAACTCACAAATCGACTCATCAATCTTTCTTGGTTATCCAACCTTGCCACTCGCTGGAAGCTAGAACTCCGACAACCTGTCAATATGTGTAGCAAAGAAGACCATGTCGTTGTGATTGGATTTGGGCCTATCGGGCGACAGGTCGTCAATACTGTCAAATCGAAGGGCATGAACTACGCCATCATCGAGTACGAATCCCGCATCTGTGACTACTGTCGCGAACTAGGCGAACCCATCTATGCAGGTGATGCTCAAGACCCGGATGTTCTCAAAAAAGCGGCTGTTGAAGCTGCCAAAACCATCGTCATCACTACGCCTGAGGCAAGTACGACAGAGCATATCACGGTAGAAGTCCGCAAGTTGGCGCCTCACGCACACATCATTGTCCGCAGCGATCAAGAAAGTGAAGCAGAAATATTGACCCGTTTGGGTGCAGATGAGGTTGTGCCGACCGAAATTGAAGCCGGACGTGGTCTAGCAGAGCGACTGATGTTGGTGAATTAAATCTTATTGATGCTGACTTTTCAACTACATCCGCATACGCTTTTGCGCTGTCCCCTGTAACAATATTTTACATTGCTGCAAAATCCAGCTTTTGGCATATACGTTTTCGTTCGTTTCGATGTCATCGCGTAGCTTTTCTACTTTAGCTGTAAATTCTGCGGTGCGCATCACCATTTGATCGGTTTTCAGTTGCACCAATTTCTTTGTAAAACGCAACATATTTTTATAGCCGCGCTTTTCTTTGACCGTCATTTTTTTGCTCCGCATAATGTAAATGCGCATACTTTCCAGCAACGACAACAACGCTTCGATATCGTCCAGCGCATAATAAGAACGCATCAATAACAAATTGCCACCCAGATGATACTGCACTTCTGTAAACTGCACTTCTAGTAGTAGCGTCCGCGCCTGATCATAGTCCTCTCGACTTAGATGATAGTACGCCAAACTGTAATTGTAAGCATTGGTTTGATGGGTTTGTAGGAGCTTTTCTTTATACGTTTCGATAAAGTGGTATGTCCAATTGAACTCCTCCAAATGACAACCCAAAGTCGAGATATTTTTATAATCCCAACCATCAATTTTGCCATTGCGCAGCACTGTTTCATTTTTGATACTTTGCTTATAGATGTCAAATAGCTCTTTCTGGAAATCTCGATTACCGCTATTGACTTTTAGGATGCAATAGTTGGAAGCAAAGTCATATAATTCATTGAGCGTATCGAATGTATAATCATCCGTGTGCTTGAGTAATAGTGCTTTAAGTCGTTGATAATGAGTGGCTTCCTCGCTTTCTTCTAGCATTTGCCAGACGGTATAGTAGGCAGCTATGGTCGGCATATGCTGAAATCGCGCCCAATGCTTATCAACATAGTCTAGCACTGCCGATAGCATCGAAAAGTCGTACTGCGTATTCATAATCATTTCGTGCGCACGCAGCAGACAACATTGCCGCAGCTTCTCTAGAATGTAAAACTCATCCAAAGAACGCAACAACTGCGCACCGCTTTTCTGATCGGATCGCTTTACATGATTGACGGTATAGTCGCGCCAAAGCGTCCGATAGCGAAATAAAGTATAATAATACTGTGTATCGTAGGTCGGCTGCTGCTGCAATTGCTTTTCGAAGTACTTTGCCCGATTGGTGAATACATCTAGCTGACTATTCGTATATGCCTCTTCTAAAGTCATGATCGACTCTTCATACGCCTGATTTTCCATGCGCTCATGTGCCAAAAAGCGATGATATAAGCGCAACAGATACGTCATCACATTGTAGACTTGCTGCTCATCATACGCCTCTCCGGGAAATAGTTTTTTAAACAGATGCTCTTTCTGAAAGTAGCGATCTTGCCCTTTTTCTATCGCCAACATCAGCAGATCGAGCAGCCGCGTGGTATTCTCATGTTGATTGAAATAAGGAGATTGTACAAAACGGATGAAGCGTTCGCGCTCCTTGTTTCCCAATTTTTCCAGCCTTTTGACCAATCGACTTTGACGCATATCAATAAACCAAATATATCTTAAACACAATAATCAAATTTCAATTCAGCAATAAAACACTGATTATTAATTGATTAACATTTTTACAAACATCAAATATAATACAGTTTTTCGATGATCTGTACTTCTCTACCTTGATTATTTAGGTGATATTTGTATCAACAAAGACACAGATAATCCAAAAGACAAAAGAAACGACTTATTATCGGCAATTACAATCTCATGAACATTTTCGGTAAGGGCATCCTGGCAAGGATGCCCTTTCTTTTTGGGGACTATTGTAGTCTTAGCCATTAGCCGACCAGCCAAGACTAATATCCAATTACAACATCTTAAGAAACTGTTTTCTATGCTATCGAAGTAGACGTTTTTGCTGTTGAAAACGTCTCTTATAGTAGATAAATCACCAGATACTGTGATAGGATGGTATTGACCAATTTTTTAGATTTGCGTCCGATCCGTAACTAGGTTCTGAATTACCATTGACACCTGACCTATAAATCTATTCTTTGATGCTGCTCCTATGGCATCGGACAGACTTATAGACTCAGGTGTTGTCATTTAATCACTAAACAAATATTTACAGTAATGATGAAAGCATTCAGTTTGACACTTTTGCTTATTGGAGCTTGTTTTTTTGCGCAAGCACAAGATGAGAAATCGGCAGCCGACTTGTACAACGACGGTGTTGCCCTATTGAAAGCCAAAGATTATGCAGCCGCTCTTCCTGCATTTGAGGGAGCTATTGCTAAGGCAGAAGCAGCAGAGGAGGGAGATTCTACTTCTATGCAAGTACTAGAGTTATCTAAGAAAAATGGAGTACGTGCTGCTTACTATTTGGGCAACAGTCAGCGCAAAGCCAAGGCGTATGACGATGCCTTAGCTACTTTTGAAAAGGGCTTAGCAATGGGTGACTTTTATGCTCTCTATCTAGGTAAAGCGCAGGCTTTAGATAAGGCAGGTAAAGATAAAGAGGCAGCAGAGGCTTATTTGGCAGCAGGTGAAAAATACATCGCCGCCGGACAAGATGAAGAGAAGGCACTCAAGTTGTATCGTAGTGGTTTCCTAAAGATTGCGCGTATGAAGGATCATAATTTGATGATCGAAAAAATCTTGGCACATCCGGTCGCTGCTAAAAATGGCGATGTGAGCTACTATGTCGCTAAAGCTTACATGAAAAAAGGAGATGCAAGTACCGCTTTGCAACACGCACAGGCAGCTACTGCAGCCGCCATCGCAGAAGAAGATAAACTCGGTAAATTCTATATGCTAGAAGGAGAAGTCTACACCGCGATGGGCAATGATGCTGCCGCTCTAGAGGCGTACAAAAAAGTACCTACAAGCGGGAAATATGGTGAGCGTGCTGCTTACTTTATCGGTAAATTGGGTGGTTAATTTGAAAATAACACCACTTTATTGAATAAAAAAAGCGACTTGGAATGATTTCAAGTCGCTTTTTTAGTTGTACGCTTTCGGTTAGCTCGTCCCTCTCTCGATCAAGAAAATCAAGGTAAACACCGCTGTCAACTGCGACACCGTATTGGAAACGATTTGCCCCCAATCGACAGGCTCCGCTTCGGCAGCATCAGACTCATCTTTTTCCTCTTGCGGCTTATACGGCACAGCGATGGATGCTCCTTTTTCTACCTTTGGATAGATTTTGAATAATCCAAAGTTGACAGTACGATCAACGCGTCCATTAGCCTGCTCGACTGTAATATTTCCTTTCCGGGCATTTGGACTAGTCCCTCCTGCATATTTCCTGACATAATACATAGCGCGCTTTCCTTCACTAAAGACCACATCTATCTGACCATCTTCTAGATAGTTGTCGGGTAAAAGTTCTACCGCTTTGGTCGCACCGGATATGGCGACTAAGTCTTGCTGTTTGGGAATCTGTATGAGGTCGCCCGGCTTCAAAATCAGATTATCGATAGAACTTTTGTCTCTCATCGCTTTCTCGAAATCGAATACGACATATCCTATGGTATCCAATTCACGATAGAGTGTCACTCCTTCGCCAAAAGCTTCTAACGTGAGTCCGCCTGCTCTCTCCACAATAGAACGAATACGTTCATTGTCGTCGATCAAAGCATAATCTCCCGGATACTGCACTTCACCTTGGATTTTGACTGTTTGAATCAACTCAAAATCAGGTATGCGACGCACGACAACGATATCCAGTGGCTGCAACAGAAACTCATCACTATCCACGCGCATATTCTCATCTACTTCTAGCACAGCCACGACTGTCTGTGTCGCTTCATTTTCTTCGAATTGAATCCTGAACACTTCTATCTTATTCATAGCAGCACCTAAAGCCAATCCACCAGATCGCTGTATCAACTCGCTGAGTGTCATATTATCAGTATATGCATAACCACCCGGCGAACGCACCGCACCACGAACTTGCACATTGAAACTTTCCGTGAAGGTTTGATTGCTGAAGATTTGAATCTGATCAAAAGGCTGTAAAATAATGTCATCACTGCCGCCCGGATTGTCGGCTATCTCTCGGACATTGATGGCGCGACTGTTACGTTCTTCTGTATTGTTTGGGTTTTGACGGGTCAAAAAAGCATAAGCATTGGCGTTGGGTTTTAGTCCTCCGGCTAGCAATAAAGCATCGCTGACACGCAGTTTGTCATCAAAGTCCAATCTGATGTTCGCGGTATCTTTTCGTACTGCCCCAAAAATAGTCACAAAGCCAGAGTCGGTAAAGTCACTCTTGCGAGTCAGTCGTAGCTCATCTTCTGCTTTTAAAAGCAAGTCGATATCACTACCCGGATTCTGTAAGACATTCGCTAGATCGACGCGCTCGTAGTCAATCGTCCCATCAGGTTGTGTCCGCGCCAGAAAGACAATATCTGTACGTGCTTCTTCTTCCAATCGCGCTTTCTGTACCAAGTCACTGATGCGCATACCTGCTTGAAGCTGATACTCACCAGGAAACTCAATCGCACCGTCACCTACGATTTCCACATAGTTACGATATGTTTTTTCAATGGTACGGATGATGATCACATCGTTGCTCTGAAGAACAAAATCCTCTCCTTTGGCACGTAGCTCTCTCCAGTTGACATCCAAAATTTCTAACACTTCTGCTTCTGCATCGATACGTCTGATGCGGATATTGGAAGTGTAGGCATTCGGTTGCAATCCAGCGGCGTAGTCGATCAATTGGGACAGGTTTTCCCCTTCCAATAGTTCGTACTGAAAAGGACGGCGTACTGCGCCCTGAATGGTCACGACTTTATTGATGACAGGCACATTAATATAATCGCCTTCTTCTAAGTAGAACGCATTGGCTGCTGCCGGATTCAATAGATATTTGTACAAATCAAATAACAACCGCTCCTCCCCTTTTATCAACTCGATCTGACGCACACTCCCGATGTCTGTAGGACCTCCTGCTTGCGCCAGCGCATTGACAATGTTGTTGGTCGCAGGCAAATTGTAATCTGTTGGTCGCAACACCTCTCCGACTACATTGATATTAATGGTTCTGGCTAGATCTAAGCTGACTTCTATTTGATCGTCATTGAAGCGATAACGCGTTTGAAAAGCGGAAGTAATGATGCGGCGAGCTTGTCGCAAAGGAATTCCTTTTAGATAAATAGGTCGAATACCTACCGGACGCATAAATCCATCTTCTGCAATAATCAATTTGAGTGTCGCATTGGAAGTACCGAAAATCGAGATGGCAACTTGGTCGCCTGCCCCTAGTCGATAGCTGTCCGGTGCTTTGATATTGGAGAAATCTCGACTGATATTGATACTGCCATTTCTAAAGATCTGATGCCCATATATTTTGGCTTCTCCAGCTTCTTCGATAGCTTCTTCTATTGCCTCATCAGCTTGTACGCTAGGCTGCACAGTCGTATCTACGCTGATAGCTGTTGAAGTATCAGCATCTGATGTAGCAGCCGATGTCGCTAGTTTTTCGCGCTCCAGCTCTGCTACTACATCATTAAATACAGCTTGTATTTGCTGAGGGTCAGCAGTCGCCGGGTCGATGTTTTCCAGATCAACGCCTCTTTCTTTCATCCGCGCGATCACCTCTTTCTCGTCTAGCTCTTTAGCTTGAATTTCTGCTCTTGCATTTTCCAAGGTAACAGAAATCTCCTGCATTCGTGCCGGATCTAGTTGCGTGATCTGTGCCTGCACATGAGTATTTATCAAGAATGAGAGCAAAAAGATGCTACTCATCACTACTGCATAGTTGATTGTTTGTCTATTCCTCCACATACGCTATAAATTGTGAGCAAAGAGTATTGTTGCTCTATCCTTATTCATCGACTTTGACGACTTTTTTGAAGTACTCATATGTTCGTTTTAAGCCTTCTGCCCGATCTACTTTCGGTGTCCACCCTAAAATATTCTTCGCCTTTGTGATGTCCGGTTTGCGCACTTTTGGATCATCTTTCGGTAAGTCTTTATAGATCAAATGCGCTTTTGGATTATCGACTAATTCGAGTATTTCTTCTCCGAATTCTTTGATCGAGATTTCGTCGGGATTACCGATATTGACCGGCTGATCGTGATCGCTCAATAACAGTCGATACATTCCCTCTACCAAATCATCGACATAGCAGAAAGAGCGTGTCTGAGAACCATCTCCGAAAACAGTCAAGCCTTCTCCACGAATCGCCTGAGAGAAAAAGGCAGGCAAGACACGACCATCATTAACGCGCATACGCGGCCCGTAAGTATTAAAAATACGAACGATTCTAGTCTCCACTTTATGATAGGTATGATAAGCCATCGTGATTGCTTCTAAGAATCGTTTTGCCTCATCGTAGACACCTCTAGGTCCTATGGGATTGACATTGCCCCAATAGTCCTCCGTCTGTGGATGGATGAGCGGATCGCCGTAGACTTCAGAGGTAGAAGCGACCAAGATGCGTGCACCCTTATCTTTTGCTACTCCCAAAATATTATGCGTCCCCAAAGCACCTACTTTCAGCGTCTGTATGGGCATTTTCAGATAGTCAATAGGACTCGCCGGAGATGCAAAGTGCATAATGTAATCCAACTCACCGGGCACATGCACATATTTGGTGATGTCGTGATGGTGAAACTCAAATTGGTCGAGTGGAAATAGATGCTCTATATTTTTCAAACTACCTGTCAGCAAATTGTCCATGCCGATAACGTGATAGCCTTCTTTGATAAAGCGATCACTGAGGTGAGAACCTAAAAATCCTGCTGCCCCTGTAATGAGTACTCTTTTCATAGGAATAAGATGTTGATAGATGATGACCGGATGATTGGGTGCTTGCCATGTGATAGGCAATCATAGCACAATACCACATCGCTTCGACGCCGCAAATATATTATTTTAGGCATAGATATGGCAGTCTACGGAAAGATAAAGGCACGATCACTAGATTGGAAAAAGGAAAAAGGAAGACAGTAAGCATAACTCACTGTTTATCAGAATATTAAGTTTCTTCGGAAACCGATGTATCCTCATTCAGCAAAACGTTAAGGTCGGTAAAGACAACCTTGACTTTATTGGCGCGTGGATCACGAAAAACTCGAATGCGACGATTGCCATCTACCCGGACGAGTACACTGCCTTTTTCGGGATGCAAAATTTCAGTCAACTCACCATACCAGTCTTCCATCAACTGGACGACATCTTGATGTAGCGTGTCTAAACTAGCTTCATTGGACCAAGGAAAGGCATCATAGCTAAAAGTGACGGGCATTTCATGGATTTTATCATCTTTAAAATCAGGATAGAAATACATATGTCCTTCTTGCCTCAGTTCATCTTCTAGCTTGTACTCGACCGTCATGTTTTGTGGTCCTTCCTTGATAAGTTGCTTCTTATTGAGTTCCCAGCAATGCGCATAAAACTCCTTAGAAGACATTCCAAATTGGATACCTAGAAACAAGCTATCCTGTTGCTCACCGCTCGCCATTTCTGTGGCGACCATGCGCTCGTATTCTGATTGGCAGCTTAGTGTCATGGTCAGTGTAAAGACGCTGATGATTGGCCAAAAATAGTTCATAGAATATGTTCGCTGAATAATTTTCATGTGATTTTACTGAATACCTCTATTCTTGATTCCGCTCTCAGGGATATGATGTTGACGAATGATTTCATCTACACTAGCTGGACGTATATTCAAAATTGCGCCTTTGAAATGCAATTGCTTTCCTGCCATCACATGATTGAAATTAACTTTGACCATCAGATCGTTAATGTCTACAATCTGACCGTGATGAGTTTCGCCCTGATCGTCCGTCAATGCAACAAAATTGTCTTGCACCACTAGATTCGGAGGTTCTGCGCCTTCTACCTGAAAGACAGCCCGAGGTACATTGACAATATTTGCCTCCTCTACTGCACCATAAGCTTCACTAGGCGACAGCACAAATTCAAAGCTATCACGCTCTGTCAAGCCTTTCAAATTAGCCTCAAATGCAGGCAATAATGCTCCTGTCCCAAATAGAAAAGTAAATGGATAATTCGCATTCATGCGCTCCAGCAATTCTCCTTCTGCACTATTCTCTCGAAGATCATAAGTAATGGTGACTACCCGATTTTCGCCTATCGTATTCATCTGTTCTATTCTTTTGATGTATGGTCGTAGTAAAACTAAAAGTCCATTTAAAAGTTTACAACCAGACCATCATTGCAAAAGCTAGGTCTGTTCTACTTTTTGTGCAACAACTTTTAAGGCTCCTTTCACCTGTCCGGCTATCTCAATGGCTTTGTCCAGATCGTCATTGACGATGGTGACATGTCCCATTTTTCGGAAAGGTTTGGTCATGGATTTACCGTACAAGTGTACATAGACGCCTTCCATTGTTAAGCATTTATCCAATCCGGTGTAGTCTGTCTTCCCTGTATGTCCTGACTCACCCAGCAGATTAATCATCACAGCAGGCTGCACCAGTTTTGTACTGCCCAGTGGCAAATTGGTGATCGCGCGGATGTGCTGCTCAAACTGAGAAGTAATACAACTATCAATTGTATGATGACCGCTGTTATGCGGACGTGGCGCCACTTCATTGATTAAATATTCGCCCGATGTCGTCAAGAATAGTTCGACAGCTAACAAGCCACAGATATTATACGTCTCTATAGTTTGCTTCGCCAAATCCACTGCTGCCCGTGCTTTTTCATCATTGATACGTGCCGGACAAGCTAGAAATTCGACTAGATTTGCAGTGGGGTGAAACAGCATTTCCACAGCCGGAAAAGCTTCTACTTCGCCATCCGCATTTCGTGCTACAATCACGGCAATTTCTTTATCAATATCCACCAAAGGCTCTATCACGCAGGCAGTCTCTAGCAATGGGTCAGTAGCAGAACGAATCACAGCAACGCCTTTTCCATCGTAGCCCGCTGTCCTACTTTTTTGGACAAATGGATAGCTCAATTGACCTTTTTCGATGGCGTCACGCACCGCATCGGCACTTTCAAACAACTTAAAATCAGAAGTCGGGAGCTGATGTTGCTGATAAAATTGCTTTTGCAATCCTTTATCCTTGATGATGTCCAGCTTGTCCGGCGCAGGATGCACGATCACGCCTTCGCGTACCAACTGATGTAGAGCCTCCGTATTGACGTGTTCGATTTCTATGGTCAAAATGTCGCTATTCTTACCAAAAAAGTAGACGTCATCATAGTCTTTAAAATCGCCCTGCACGAATCGAGTCGCCAATCGCCCGGCAGAAAATTGATTGGACTTTTCTAAGATATAAATGGGCAAATGCCAATTGGCAGCCGCTAGTGTCAGCATTTTTCCTAGCTGTCCTCCACCTAGTATCCCGATGCGCTGTCGGACATCAAACTGTTGCATACAAAATATTGATAATCAGTTAATTGAACTTCCTAGAACTCACGATAGATGGTGTATTGACGTACCTTAGCTCTATCTCGTATGGGGATATTGATCTTGATCGACCCAACTGCTGCACCGACTACCGCCCCGGCGGCGGCACCGATACCGACTACCCCCACATCCGAAATGGAACGCTGCCGAGTCGTCAATCCTAGATTGCAGAAGGGATCGTTGTTGCATTGGCGATACGACCGGACAACATCAAAAACACCTACGCCTGCGCCCACGACTGTCCCTAGTATGGTGTAGAAATAAAAAAAGCCTTTTCGCCGTCCTTTTAAGCCGGTGTCGCTGAGTGGATACGTTTTTAAGAAGTTGTCGCTCAATGTATTGGGGTAAGCCAAAAATCGTTGTTCCTGTTCGAAGAATAAATCTTTTGGAATCACCGTAAGTGAATCTCCCTCTATCTTGTATAAAACCCCCAACATTTTGGACTCTCCCTTTTCCCACACATAATAAGGTGTCGGCGTCACAATATCTGCTGACTGCGCGGACAGATTGGTTGCAATCACAGTCGCCACCAAAAACAATAAATACCTCATCTTTTCAAATTTTCTACTGCTCAAAATCATTCAACATATTCACCAAACGTGATATGAAGGCGCAAGATAGTACTTTCACATTGGTTCGTAGAGGCGTCATTGGGACAAAATGGATAGGATTTCGGTGAAAGCGACAAATTGCTACATCATACACTTGATTTTCTGTACAGAACGTTAATTTTGCATTTTTGAGGTTTGCCAAATAATGGTCGAAACAGGTAACAAACCTAAAACTCATCTATCCAAAAACATAATAACGATGACAAAATACATCTTTACAATTCTCGCTACAAGCTTACTACTTTGGAGCTGCCAAGGTGAAAGTACAACTCAAAGCGACGACAACATCACTGAACTGGAAACCGCTTATGACGCTAATCCCAATGGCGATAATCTGGACGCTCTTTTAACCGCCTACGCCCAAGACAGCAGTGGTCAGTACGCGGAAAAATCAGCCTATCTCAAACTCAGCAATAACAGAACCAAAGAAGGCATCAATGACCTCAAAGTATTGCTTCGCCAGGATCGAAAAGGAGACTATGCCTTTGGTCTAGCAAATGCGTATAAAGAACAGCAACAAAACGAAATCGCTTTTACCGCTTATCAGGCTTACGCAAAAGCCTTTCCCGATCATGAGCAGGCAAAAACCATCAGCATGTCGATCAATGAATTGCCTGATCTCACGACGCGTATGAGTAACTTATTCGAGCGCGCCAAAAGTGACTCTTTGCGCAGAATGAAACCGGCCATCATCAATGATTACATCTACTCAGCAGAGGCAGTTGCACTTATTTATCCGGCTGCGGATAGTGCAGCGACTCATCTACGCCGTGCTGCGAGTTTTGCGCAAGATTATCAGCGCAATCTCAATCAAGCACTTGTCTTTTACGAAATGCTGATCGACAACTATCCCAATACCGGCGAGCGCGAATCTGCTTTATTTGCTACTGCATTTTTGTATGATGAAGAATTGGGTAATCTGGAAAAAGCACAACAATTTTACGAGCAATTTCTGAAGGAATATCCAAATAGTGATTTTGCAGATGATGCAGAAATTATGCTCACCAATTTAGGCAAAGACGATGAGGAACTGCTGGAAGAACTATTGAAGCGTAGAGAGGGTTGAATTATAGCACTCAACCCAAAACGATGAAGTATCCAACTATTCTTTTGCTGCTTTTACTAATTATTGGTTGCCAAGAAGAAGATATAATCGATCCCGCTGAAAAACTTCCTCCATGCGAAGCAGTAATCGCGGCAGATAGTATCTCGCCCAATAATCTGACGCAGATAATGGAAGATATGAGTTTACCTCATGAAGCTGTACCCAATGGCGTCCGAGATCAACTGGACTGGAAATATCAGCCTCGACTAGCTTGGGGCAATGAACCAGATACGACTTGGTCGGCTATGATTCCTTGGGGGCAAATCTATCGCGATCAATCGCCTTTGGTTGTTAGCAACACACGTATACAGATCGCCAATATGAAAGCCTACTACCTGAGTCGGTCTACTAATGAGTGGATAGAATGGGTAACAACTTCTAGTATCGAAGGGGCAGCATACCGAGAAGATTTTGTAAATGATGCTAGCGTCCCGACTGCCATTCGCGAAGAAGAGGTCGGTATCAGTATAAAGTTACTTGACGGTTACAATTTTCATTTTTGGTCGGCAGATGGTCGCGTCACTATGAATCCCAAAGACATAAAAGGCGTTTGGGTCGGTATTGATGCACGCTTGATTGGTGATAGCAATGTAGATGATGACAGTTGTCACGCCAACTTCATGATGAGTGTAGGTGCAGATTATTGGAAAAGTTTGAGTGCAGAATGGGATCAATGGATGACCAATGGCGATATAGGCATCGGGCGATTTCGATATATTACGCCGCATTGGCAGACGTTCAATATGCATTCTTTGACAGAAGCGGAACTTCGTGAGAACCCTCCTCCGTTCTAAATTGTATTGCTGTATGAGTTTATTAAAAACCAATCACCATGAAAGAACAACAACATCCAACAGAAATACATCCTCACTTTCCGAGTGGCGAATGGGAGGGACTATACGGTTATTTCAATTACAATCTGACAGATAAGATGCAGTTTGAATTGGAATTTTCAGATGGTCAGGTCAAAGGTTCAGGTCATGATTCGGTGGGCTCGTTTAGCTGGACAGGTAGTTATGATGTCAATACTGGAGAATGCCAAATCACAAAAAGCTATCTCGGCGCACATACTGTCATCTATGAAGGTCAAGCCGATGAAAGCGGTATCAAAGGCAACTGGAAAATCGGTGGTAGTGGTTTTGGTGAAGGAACATTTCATCTTTGGCCGAAGGCACAGGAAGAGGAAGCGATTGAGAAAGCGGTGAAAAAGCTCATCAAGGAAGTGAATGCTTCTATTAAACAAGAAGAGTTGGCAGAGGTGAAGTAGGTTTTGGCTTTATCCGTAACGTACCAAACAAGTTTGGTACGTTCAACCAGCTAAACAAGTTTAGCAGTCAAAAATAAGAAAAGCCTTCTATACCCACGCATAGAAGACTTTTCTTACATATCTGACTATCAGCACCTTACAACACACTTTCTACCTCATACATTGTCAAATCAAAAGCATCCGCTACACCTTGATACACTACTTTCCCTTGCACCACATTTAGCCCTAGTTTCAAGGCTTCATCTTCTCGACAAGCTTGCTGCCATCCTTTTCCTGCCAACCGAATCGCATACGGTAAAGTCGCATTCGTCAGCGCAATTGTAGACGTATACGGCACTGCACCCGGCATATTGGCGACACTGTAATGAACCACATCGTCGATGATGAAAATCGGGTCAGTATGCGTCGTGGGTCGTGTTGTTTCTATACAGCCTCCTTGGTCAACAGCTACATCTACAAGTACTGTCCCTGGTCGCATCTCTTTGAGCATATCGCGTGTAATCAAATTCGGTGCTTTCGCACCTGGTATGAGTACAGCACCCACGATCAGATCGTGTGTCTTGATTAACTGCCGGATGGTGTATTCGTTAGAATAAAGGGTGACGACATTTGCAGGCATGACGTCGTTCAGGTAGCGTAGTCGATTCAAATTGACGTCTAGAATAGTCACTTGTGCGCCCAATCCTGCTGCCATTTTCGCTGCTTGTGTCCCTACTACACCGCCGCCGATGACCAGCACTTTACCAGGAGAAACACCTGGCACACCACCTAGCAGGACGCCTCGACCTTTGAGTGGCTTTTCTAAGTATTTCGCGCCTTGCTGAATCGCCATGCGACCTGCCACTTCTGACATCGGTACTAAAAGTGGCAAAGAGCGATCTTTCAGTTCTACCGTTTCATAAGCCAGACAGATTGCTTTCTGGCGAATCATCGCGCGTGTCAATGGCTCAGAAGAAGCAAAATGGAAATACGTGAATAGCAATTGATCTTCCTGAATCAAGTTGTACTCCGCTTCGATCGGTTCTTTGACCTTGATAATCATCTCGGCTTTCGCGTAGACGTCTTCTATCGTAGGTAGCAACTTTGCACCTGCCTCCACATACTCTTGATCTTGGAAGCCACTCCCCTCTCCTGCGGTCTGTTGTATAAAAACTTCGTGCCCACGTCGAGTCAGTTCCATTGCTCCGGCAGGTGTCAGTCCCACTCGGTTTTCGCTGGGCTTAATTTCTTTAGGTACTCCTATTATCATTTGGTTAGTATTTGTTTTTTATTGCTGGGGGCGATTCGTAAATTATCCTTACATAATCGGGGCGAATTGCAATTCGCCCTTACTGTCTGTATGCTCTATCAATGTCGCTTTGCGGCTAGTAGATACAGTACTGCCATCCGCACAGCGACTCCATTTTCGACTTGTTCCAGTATGATTGCTTGATCTGAATCTGCTACTTCGCTTGTGATTTCGACTCCTCTATTAATAGGTCCCGGATGCATGATGATGATATCTTTATTCAAGCTATCCAATAGCTGCTGATTGACCCCATAAAATAAGGCATACTCGCGCAAAGATGGAATGTATTTGATGTCCTGTCGCTCTAACTGTATCCTCAACAAATTAGCAATGTCGCACCACTCCAAGGCTTCCCGTAAATCATACATCACTTCTACGCCCAAGGTCTGAATTTTTGGTGGAATCAAGGTCGGCGGACCACATACTTTGACTTTTGCACCTAGCTTCTGTAAACAGAAAATATTACTCAGTGCCACCCTAGAGTGCAGAATATCACCTACGATCACAACTTTCTTACCTTTCAGATCGCCTACATTTTTATACATAGAGTAGGCGTCTAATAATGCCTGTGTAGGATGCTCATGTGTACCGTCTCCAGCATTAATGACGCTGGCGTCGATTTGTTTAGCCAAGAAATGATGTGCACCGGGAGCGGGGTGACGCATGACGACCATATCGACCTTCATCGCCAATATATTGTTGACGGTGTCGAGTAGTGTTTCACCCTTTTTGACGGAAGAAGAAGCGGCTGAGAAATTGACAACATCGGCAGACAAGCGTTTTTCAGCTAGCTCAAAAGAAATGCGTGTACGTGTGGAATTTTCAAAGAATAAATTGGCAATGGTCACATCTCTTAGCGACGGTACTTTTTTGATGGGTCTATCCAGTACTTCTTTGAACTCATCCGTTGTTGAAAAAATCAGTTGAATATCCTGTGGCGTCAGGTCTTTAATGCCTAAAATATGTGGTGTACTGAGTTCTTGTACGCTTGTCATGAGTTGCTTCAGTTATAGAATATTTCAGTGTCTTATTTAGGTTTCAAATATACATGATAGTCTTCGTCTGACTCCAATTGCACCAAAACATATTTATTGTCTATCGAATCGACGCGCATACCGACGTAGTCTGTTTTGATAGGCAAATCTCGTTTAAATCGACGATCTATCAATGCCAATAGTTCCACTCGGTTGGGTCGTCCGTAATGATTGAGGGCGGTCATCGCAGACTGTATCGTGCGTCCCGTAAAAACGACATCATCCACCAATACTACATTTTTACCTTCTAAGTAAAAGTCAATCTCTGTACGATTGGCAGTCAGTGGTTTGTCTCTCGTCCGAAAGTCATCTCTGTAAAAAGTGATGTCCAATTTGCCGTATTCGATATCCTCTTTCTCCAAAATAGTCGTCAGTCGCTGATGTATAATGTTTGCCAATGCGACCCCTTTGGACTGAATACCAATGATACAAGTGTCTTTAAAATCCTGATAAGTTTCGATCAGTTGATGGCATAGCCGCTCAATGACAATCGTTACGTGATCGTGATCCATCAAAATTTTATCCGCTAACTCCTCTTTCGTATTCATGGTGCAAAAATATAACTTGCCATCAACTTATTTACGCTTCATCACCAACAATTCTTTCACGACCATCTGCAACGTACTCGGCGTACGCTCTTCTAGCAATACCATTCTATTGTCTAGCAAACTTTCGACGGTCGCTGTGTTGTAATGACGCACCGTATATAGTTCCAAATCTTCATCGATAACTACACTAAATTCATCTTCAATATCTTTGGCAAAACGATGAATTTTATCATCTATATTATTGACACAAATCGCAAAACTGATGGCAGTATTTTGCATCATATTGACTTGCAGTCTAAACTCCGCAATCTTATTGAACAAAAAGCTCATGTGATGCTCCGCCACAAAGGAAAAGTCGCGCGTCGAAATATACAAAACTGCCTGATCACGCTCTATCGCCACCATAGGTGGATATTTATCTTCTACTTCGCTAGATACCAAAGTGCCTTCTGCTCCCGGATCTACGAATGACTTGACATAGAGTGGAATATTCTTATTTTGTAAAGGTTTGATCGTCTTGGGATGAATGACTTTCGCTCCGTAGTAGGTCATTTCTATCGCTTCTCTGTAAGACAGTCGATCTAGTTTGGAAACATGATCGAAAACACGTGGATCGGCGGTCAGGACACCCGGTACATCTTTCCAAATCGTCATGTCTTTGGCATCCAAACAGAAGGAAAATATAGCTGCAGTATAGTCTGAGCCTTCACGTCCTAGCGTTGTCGTAAAGTTCTCAGAAGTTGTGCCAATAAAGCCTTGTGTCAATACAAACTGCCCTTTTTTGACTTCCGGCAAAGCAAATTGCTTGGCTCTGTCCACCGTTTCGTCCCACTGCACCCAAGCTTCTCTGTATAGATTGTCTGTCAGAATCACATCGCGTGCATCCAACCAATGTGTTGTCAGTTGTTGATGATTCAAATAAGCGGCTACGATTTTGGAAGACACCAATTCGCCCACCGATACAATCTGATCGTAAATGTAGTCATAATCGTCATGCGGCTCTTCTTCTAGCACCCATTCTATTTCCACGAAAGCATCGTTGACATTGATGAGTGCCGTTTCTGCCGCTTCGCCCATCAACTTCCGAATGACCTCAAAATGCTGTTGCCGAAGCTGTACCAATAAGTCCATAGCTTCTCCAGTCTGTCCTTGATGTGCAGCCACTATTTTCTCCAGCGCATTGGTCGTTTTACCCATGGCAGAGACGACGATCAGTATTGGCTCATCGGCATAGCGTTGTAGGATTTGGGCTACATTATTTATGTTTTCGGCATCGCGTAAGGATGCACCACCGAATTTGAAGACTCGAATGTTTGAATTCATTTATTTTCTGTTTAGTCACCCGCTGAATCAACTTTCTATGATTATTTCAGCTTTTTCAAGTTGACCATTTTGAACTTTAAATCTCTATTCAACGGGCGACAGGAAATTTAAACCATATTTTCTGGGCGCACCCACTCATCGAACTCTTCTGCGGTGAGCATTCCCAACTCCACTGCGACTTCTTTCAGCGTCTTGTTTTCTTTATAAGCCGTCTTCGCAATAGTCGCCGCATTGTCGTAGCCGATTTTGGTATTCAGCGCAGTGACGAGCATCAGTGAATTGTTCAGATTTTGCTTGATGCGACCTCGGTTCGGCTCGATTCCTGCGGCGCAGTTGTCATTGAAACTGACGCAAGCATCCCCTATCAATTGAGCAGACATCAAAAAGTTATAAATCATCATCGGTTTGAAGACATTCAACTCAAAATGTCCCGTCATGCCGCCAATATTGATAGCTACATCGTTGCCGCAAACTTGTGCCATCGCCATGGTGAGAGCTTCAGACTGAGTGGGGTTGACTTTGCCGGGCATGATGGAAGAACCAGGTTCATTGGCAGGAATAATCAATTCGCCAATACCACAACGCGGTCCCGACGCCAACATTCGGATATCGTTTCCGATTTTCATCAAACTGCAAGCGACTGTTTTCAGTGCGCCATGCGCTTCTACGATGGCATCGTGTGCAGCGAGGGCTTCAAATTTGTTTTCGGCAGTGCGAAACGGCAGCCCTGTAAACTCTGCAATCTTTCCGGCAACCATGGTCGAATAGCCTTCCGGTGTATTCAATCCTGTCCCAACTGCTGTGCCACCCAACGCCAATTCTGACAGATGATCGAGGGTATTTCTGATGGCTTTGATGCCGTGCTCTAGCTGAGAGACATAGCCGCCTAATTCTTGCCCCACAGTGACCGGAGTCGCATCCATGAAGTGTGTCCGCCCGATTTTGACAACCTCCATGAACTGCTCAGACTTATTTTGTAGCGTACTGCACAGCTTCTCAATGCCCGGAATGGTGACTTCAACTAGCTTTTTGTAAGCGGCGATGTGCATAGCTGTTGGGAAGGTATCATTGGAAGATTGAGATTTATTGACATCGTCATTCGGGTGCAAAAATTTATCGCTGTCTGTCAGTGCGCCACCTTTGATGACGTGTCCACGATTGGCGACGACTTCGTTGACATTCATATTGGACTGTGTACCGGAGCCGGTTTGCCACACAACTAAAGGAAACTGATCGGTCAATTTTCCTGCCAGAATCTCATCACATACCTCTGCGATCAAATCCGCTTTCTCTTCTGCCAACACCCCCAATGCTTCATTGGTACGTGCTGCTGCTTTCTTCAATATCGCAAATGCTTCGATCACCTCTTTTGGCATTTGCTGTCCACCTATTTTGAAGTTTTCAGTAGATCGTTGGGTTTGGGCTGCCCAGTAGGCGTCTTGAGGTACATTGATATAGCCGATGCTGTCTTTTTCCTTTCTAAATTTCATTATGTATTCAAGTTTTCAATTTGGATGCGAAGATATTTCGTTTTAGGACAAATTTAAAGTGGAAGCGTTCGATAGAAATGAGAAGAATCACGAACAGCAACTTTTTATTACTTGTTTTTACTAGAAACGAAGTGTTATGAATACTATAAATAGATTTTTTTTAGCAATTAGCATCGTCATAATGTGGTCTTGTGCGCCCAATCAACCAACCAGTTCAGAATCTCCGAATGAACCTCGACCCATTCAAGTCAACAATGCACAAACATTAGCTGATCTATTCGTGCGACTACCAGGTGTCTTTGTAGATGAAAGAGGTGGCATTCCAGAAGTTTATATTCGTGGCAATCGTCCTTTGTTCGTCGTCGATGGTGTGCAAGTAGGCTTTTCCTATCGTGATGTCGATACTGCTGTCAATGTGCAAGATGTCGCTTCTGTAGAAGTTTTACGTAGTGTGAGCGAAACGGTCATTTATGGTCGTCAAGGCAGCAATGGCGTGATTGTCATTCGGACGAGGTAGGTGGCTAGAATTTGGCTTATTACGAAAATAGGAACAATTTACCCAACGTTTTATCACAACAGTTCCGTCTACACAACAAAACCGATCACAATGAAAATTCATTTTTTGCTTACAATTATACTTTTCAGTCTTTTTAGTCTGTCCTGCGAAACCGAAGTCAGTCCTCCCGAGCCACAAACAGAAACGCTTGAAGACATCAGCGGACTTTGGCGACTACAATCCGGCATATTCGTCCCCGATGAAGAAGTGCCTATTAATCCATTAGCCTATCTAATCTTCGATGCAGAAGAGAATGTACTGAGTGGATTTAGCTCGCGCAACGAACTAGACGGCAAATTTTCGATCACCAATAGTTCTGACATCAATATTGAACTTGAAAATGTAACGGATGCCAGTGAGGATGCTTGGTCAGCCTTATTCATGGAATTAGTACCACAAGCAGAGCAATTCGAACTGACTGGAGATACGTTGTTGCTCAGTCGTGCCGGATTTTCTGCGCCTTTGGAATTTTTGCGGCTGTCTGATAGTACTTGCGTACGCGCCAAAAATGACGAGGAAACCTATGATCGTGCCAGTTCCGATGATTTCTTTCTAAAAGATATTCAGCTCATCGACCAATGCCTAGAAGTATTGATCGCTTATGGTGGTGGTTGTGGTGATGTCGATTTGCGGCTCGTCGGTAGCAATGCGTATGCAGAGTCTTTACCACCTCAGTTGGGCGTTCGCTTAGTATTTGAAGACAATGACCAGTGCGAAGCTTTGGTACAGCGTCGATTTTATTTTGATGTGACGGATTTGCAGTATCCAGGATTGGATGAGTTGATATTGAAGTTGAGGAATTGGGACGGTGATATTTTGGTGAATTATTAGAGCTTCGAGAGAAAAGAGAGCGAGGGGAGTTTAGAGATGTGTGACGTAAAATCTAACGATTTGCGCTATCAATCAATAGAATTTTCCCTGCTTTTTTACCTTTGTCGATGTCCGTATCAATTATCTATGAAGAAATCGACACTCTTACATCTCCGTATTCCTTTTTCCTTTTTTTTACTACCCATCTTTCTATTCGCTTGGGCGATAGAGCCGGAGGTCGACGTTTTTCTTTTGGCGATTGTTTTCCTCATCATCCACTTTTTGCTATATCCGGCGAGTAATGTATACAATTCCTATTTCGACAAAGACGAAGAGAGCATCGGTGGATTGAAAGAGCCGCCGAAGGTGAGCAAAGAGATGTATTGGTACGCATTGATTTTTGATGCTGCCGCCGTCATTTTGGGTCTCCTTTTCGTCAATTTCACTTTTGCACTACTCCTTTTTATTTATGGTTTGGTCTCCAAAGCGTATAGTCATCCTGCCATTCGGTTGAAAAGATATGCTTGGGTAAGTTGGTTCATCGCCGGACTGTTTCAAGGCTATTTTACTTTTCTGATGAGTTATATTGGGTTGCATGACACCACTCTGAGTACCACTTTTGATATGAAAATTCAGTTGGGCGCACTCTTGAGTTCTCTAATGCTTTGGGGTTCATATCCGATGACACAGATTTATCAGCATAAGGAAGATGCGCGACGAGGCGATCGGACGTTAAGTTTGAAATTAGGCATAGTAGGAACTTTTCACTTTGTAATGGTGGCTTTTGCTCTGGCGGCTGCATTGTATGTATGGTACTTCTTATACTTCTTTGAGCTAAAAGTAGCTTTTCTGTATATAGCTTTCTTATTACCGTTGCTGATTTTCTTTTTTAGATGGTATCTAAAAGTGCTTTTCGATCGCAGTCGAGCTGATTTTCAACACACCATGCGACTCAATTTGATTTCAGGAATAGTACTGAATTTGTTTTTTTTGCTGTTGGCTTGGTGGAATTATTCGTGACCCTATCTGTAATCTACAAACGCCTTACTCAGTACCAGATCTATATTCGTCTGTACAATTTCTCCCATATTTTTGCAATTCTGAAAGGCACGGCTGTTGTGATGCTGCCCCAATTCGTCTGCTAGCTGCACGACCTTGTCACCGAAGGAAATTTGATCCTCACACATCACTTCCATCAGATCATTGAAGCGATCGCTGACCGTTTTTACTCTCGCGGCGATCAAAGAACGCTCTTCTAGCTGGTACTGCCGTAAGGTTTGAGAAGACATATGCTTCATGCCCAAAAAGATGATCGGATTGTTTTCTTTGAAATATTGGGGCATATAAAAGCTCTTTTTGCCCTCATACGACTGCTGATCAAAGTCAATGGCACGCATCCGAAACTGAGAACCTTCTATATCTGGTGTCACATCGACGATGTAGTTGTAGGCGCGCATATCACCGAGCAGACGCACAAAACAACGCTCATTGAATTTGACAAACTCCTTGGCGAGACGAATCTGATTGAACTCCACATCGTCCAGATGGTAACGCATATATTCATCGCCCGGCACACCTGCGATATGCTCCTCGATCAAGGTATTTTTATCGGCAAAATAGGACAGCGAATTGGGTGATAGAATGTCTTCTAGCTCCAAACCATAGACCCGCGAAGCATCGGCTCGTTTGACGTAGAAATGGTCGTAGTTGTCGTTGAGTCGATTGATGATGCGGATGCGAAATGGACGCGTATTCCCGAATGTACAATAGTCGATACGCGCCACTTCCAAATGCTCAATGACCTGTGTGTCTCCATCTGTTTTCAGTAACGCATATACTTCCGTGAGTCCTTTATAGATGTCTTCGCGCTCTACATCGGTGTAATTGACGGTTTGCCAAAGTGTGTCTTCTCCTTTGGCGTTGATGAGCGGTGTAGAAAACTGAAAATGTAGCAGATCTTCATACTCCACAGGCAGTTCGCGATGCCTTTTGTAAGCATCTAAGTAAATCCATAGCGAACGCTGGATGTGGAATGGTATTTTCTTTCTAGAAGGAATCAAAGTAGTAGATTTAAGGATTTACTCTCTAGGCAAAGTCACCACAATTTTCTCGATACGTCGCTTCGTCATGGCGTTCACCTTGAATTTGTAGTCTTTATAAGGAATCACAGAATTGGCGGAAGGAAAGCGCCCGGTGATCTGCAGAATCATCCCGGCGATGGAGTCAGAATCGCCACGCGCTTCATCAAATTCAGCCTGGTCAATGCCGATGACGCGAGAAAAGTCATTGATAGAGGTCTTTCCCTCAAACTCATAGGTATAATCGTCAATCTTCCGATATTCAACATCCGGTTCTTCATCAAATTCATCGCGGATGTCACCTATGATTTCCTCCAAAATATCTTCCAAGGTCACTATGCCGGAGCTACCACCATATTCATCCACGACGATCGCAAAATGTTTATGGTCGCTTTGAAACTGTCGCAGCAGATCATCAATTTTTTTGGCTTCCGGTACAAATAATAAATCCTCGCGCACCAGTTGCTGCCATCGAAAATCATCGCCCGCTTTTCTATCGCCTATCAGGTCTTTGACATATAAAATTCCTCTGACTGTATCAAAGTCATTTTCATAGACGGGCAGTCTAGAATAGCCCGATTCCTTGATGATCGACAGCACCTCTGAGTAAGTTGTCTCTATATCCAATGCTACCACATCCACACGCGGACACATAATCTGCTTGACTGGCACTTCCCCAAATTTGACGATACTTTTTAGAATATCTGCATCTTGGCTAGACCCTTCTTCTTGCGTGACCGTCAGGTCGATGGCTTCGTCTATTTCTTCTTTGCTATGCGATTCGTTGATGCGACCGGCAAATCGACGCTCCAGAAAACGTCCGCTAGAGACAAGCAAGAGAGCAGGAATGGTGAAAAGAAAATTGAGGACATACAGTGGTCGAGCCATGAATCGAGCTAACTTGACGTTGTACAAGTTGGCGTAGACTTTGGGGGAAATTTCTCCAAATAAGACCAATAAAAAGGTGATACAAACGACTTCAATCAAAAAATTGAGCCAGTCTTTGTCTGTCAGATCAGTCGGCAGAATAATGGCGGAAATAATAATGATCGCCACATTGATAAAATTGTTGCTGATGAGGATGGTTGCCAGTAAGCGACGTGGTCTTTCTAGTAGTTTTAGGATCAAGTGACTGATGACACTGTTTTCCTCTTCCAGCTCTTGTAATTCCTTTTCCTTCAACGAAAAAAAAGCAATCTCAGAACCAGAGATCAATGCAGAGCCAATCAACAATAAAAAAATCAATCCGCCGAGCAAACCGTAGGTCGCGTTGGATTGTAAGAGGAGGGAAAAAGCTTGAAGAAGGTCGGTGTCCAATGTAGCAGATTTCAATGAAGCCACCAAGCCAACACATACTGTTGACTCGATGCTGTCTATTTTACTTAGAATGGAAGATCATCATCCATAGCATCAGCTACTTGACTTTCGCTAGCCGTAGTAGGCGTGGTACTACTGCCATTGTCTGTGTTGGTGGGTGCGAATGCAGGTTCATCTGCCGCAGTTGGGAAGTTGTTACCAGCACCACCTCCCATACCGTCTCTGCTATTGAGCACGCGGAAATAGTTAGCAACTACATCTGTATTGTAGCGATCGTTCCCGTTTTGATCTTGCCACTTGCGGGTACTGATTTTACCTTCTACATAAACAAGCGAGCCTTTTTTCAAAGAACTCTGGGCTTTATCCGCCAATGCACGCCATGCCACCACACGATGCCATTCGGTCTTGCTCTGCCAATTGCCCATATTGTCTTTGTAGTTCTCAGCAGTCGCTACGCTAAACTGAGCTACGGACGCTCCATTCTCCAAATGACGTATCTCGGGATCAGCTCCTAAGTTTCCAATGAGCGTTACTTTATTAACCATATTTGATTTTACTTAAAAACATAAAAGAGAGAATAACCAAAGCCAAAAAACGACAGCCTAAACTCGCGTCTAGCTACCGTTTTAGGTCATTACTTTGGTCAAAATTGTGTGTATTAAGAACGATATAGACCTTAAAAACACTTCCTAAAGATACGACTTTTTTTGAAATCGAGGAGTGGATTGGCGTAAAAACTTTGATCGCGGAAGGAGCGAATAAGCTGCTTGGAAGCACGCTCACGAGACTGAGCGATGATGTCTTTTCTAGAGACAAATCCATAGGTTTTTTGGTCAATTTTGAGGTCTATTGATGCTCTATTGAAAGGAACGCCACTGACTGACCATTCGGAGCGTTGCTTGTAAGACTTGAAGAAAGGAATCCAACTCAGATCATACGTCCATGACGATTTTCGCTTTAGTACGATTTCCTCCCGACCTTCACCGTAGATGAATTGCTGATCGCCCCAGTCGACGACGACCCGATATTGTTGAGGAAAGAGTTTGTCATCTCCAAAGTCACGGTCAAAAACTTCGACATCGCTCTTTAATTGTGCGGCACTGTTGAGTAGATTCCACTCGCTAGCTCCCCAAATCAACAATCCGACAACCAACAGTATTTTTGCGAGGTAAGGTGAGTTCATAGATGACCAGTTTAGGTTACTGTAATTTGGATTCTTGTGGACACTACCCACTAAAACAGATATAAATTTTGATCGTTCAAATAGCGATCTATAATCTTTGGGTATGGATACTTTCTGGTGTCAGAACGCTGAATGAAGGTGTAATTATTTTCTATACCTGTTAATTTTTTTGAGATAGACAATTCCCAGAAGTTGGCGATGATCTCCTGATGCGTCAGTAGCTGCCGATATGGTGGCGACTGTTTGAGCACTTTCCAGTCCATATCTTTCAGCCATTCGGGCAGAATTTCTTCCAGTGCGACTTTGTCTTCTAAGAGCACAGTATGCTCTATCATGGGGAACTGATACAAATCTCGCCATATATCTTTCGCTTCGCGTTTTTCGATCCAAATGCTGTCTTCATTATTGAGGAGGAGATAATGAAAATAGCGCGTCCGTTTCTTGATCTTTTTTGACTTGAGGGGATAGCGATCTATGGCATTTTCTTGATGGGCTTTGCAATCCTGACGGAAAGGACAAGTTCTGCATTTTGGTTTGCGCGGCGCACAGTGTGTCGCCCCAAAGTTCATAATCGCCTGATTATATGCACCTGCTTTCTCTTTGTCTAGCAAGGACTGCGCCAACTGAGTAAATTCCTTCTTCCCGGCGGTCGTATCTATGGGTGTAGCGATACCAAAGATGCGAGACAGCACCCGATAGACATTCCCATCGACAACAGCATGAGGTAGATTGTAGGCAAATGAAGCAATGGCAGCAGCCGTGTAGGGTCCTACACCTTTTAATTGCAGAATGGCGTCATGGGTAGTGGGAAACTGACCGTCAAGCTCGGTGGAGATAAACTGAGCAGTGACGTGTAGATTGCGTGCTCGCGAGTAGTAGCCTAGCCCTTCCCAGAGCTTGAACACTTCATCCTGTGAGGCAGCCGCCAAATCCTGAATGGTCGGGAAATGCTCCACGAACTTGAGATAATAAGATGTGCCCTGCTCTACGCGTGTTTGCTGCAGTATAATCTCGGAGAGCCATATCGCATAAGCATCCTTTCGCACTTTCCAAGGCAGTGGACGCGGATTCTCTTTGTGCCAATCTAGTAGTCTTTCGCTAAATGTGTCTTTCATGTACTTGTAGAACGCAAAAAAGGGAATGACGCGATGACATTCCCTCTTTATCTGTATATCTTGATGTAATTAAAGTCTCATCTACTGCACTTTGCGGCGACGTGATTTGCTAATGCCTTCATAGCGACGGTCGATCACTTCTTTTAGCTCTTTTCGTGCGAAGAAAATCCGGCTTTTGACTGTTCCTAAAGGTAACTCCAGATGATCGGCAATTTCCTGATACTTGTAGCCTCGATAGTGCATTAAGAATGGGATGCGTATACCATCATCGAGCGCGGCGATCATTTTGTTTAACTCTTTCATCATGATGTTGGATTCTCCATCGTTATTGATTATGGAACTACCGGAGTTGATATAATATAGATTGTCGGTCGAATCCATGATGGTATTGGCTTTGACCTTTTTCCGATAGTTGTTAATGAAGATGTTTTTCATGATCGTGAACAACCAAGCCTTGAAGTTAGTGCCCGGTCGGAACTTATCTCTGTTCGTCATGGCACGAAATGCCGTCTCTTGATACAAATCCTTTGCGTCTTCTTGATTCTTCGTCAAATTGTATGCGAACGCGTGAAGTAACGGTGACATCTTCTGAAAATTCAAATCAAAACTTACATTACTCATAATGCGATTCCTTTTAAGTGGTCTGATAAAATGTTTCGGTCTGTTTAAGTAACCACTCAAAGATATACTTTTGTTTAATCATTTCAAAATAGAAGTTAAACAAAACTTTATGCGCGATAATGGACAAATAATCACTAATTCAGTGAAATCAATGGTTTTGCACTGTTTTTATGGAGTATTCATTCAAGAATTCATACTTTGAAATATTTCTAAACTTTCAGAAATTATTGAAAATTGTCAAATCAGCATTTTCCGCTTTTACATAGTATTGACAAACAGCTTCTTGAAAGCATAGAATAAGATAATATTATGTAATAAAACAATAGGCAAATATCCTAGAACTCTAACACACGTAGTGGTTCTATGACTTCATGGACAGTCAGATCATGACCAGAGGGAACGACGGAAACGTAGTTGTTGCGTAGTGCCCATATGTCGGTATCTTCTCCGGCATCATTCATCTTAAATTCGCCGGTCAGCCAGTAATAAGGTACCCCTTGGGGGTCTTTTGCTTCCACAAATACCTCTTCCCACCTCGCTTCGGCTTGTCGGCATAATTTAACACCTTTTATGTCTGATTTGGGCGCATTTGGGATATTGACGTTCAATAATTTACAGTTTTTCGGTAGTCCATGCTCCAGTGTATTGAGCATAATCTGTCGAATAAATGTCTTCGCCGGCTCAAAATCTGCTTCCCAAGAAAAGTCCAATAGTGAGAAAGCAATAGAATCGATACCTTCCAGCGAAGCTTCCATAGCAGCAGAAACAGTGCCGGAGTAGATGATATTGATAGAGGCATTGGAGCCGTGATTGATACCGGAGATGCAAAGATCTATCGTTCGGTCTTTGAGCACGACGAACTTCGCTAGTTTGACACTATCGACAGGCGTACCGGAACATTCGTAAGACTGAATACCATCGAACACTTCTACTTTTCGCAACCGAATAGGATCAGCGATCGTAATGGCGTGTCCTTTCGCAGACTGAGGCGAGTCCGGTGCGACGACGACTACCTCTCCTATTTCTTGAGCGACTTCTATTAAGGCTTTGATGCCAGGTGCAGCGATGCCATCGTCATTGGTGACTAAAATGAGTGGTTTTTGATTCATGTATTATTCTTATTTTTTGCTGTTGAATTGAAGAATTAATGAGTGATATCACTATCATAATACTGAATGTGGCAGATGGAAGTTCCGACTATACTAACTAACGGCTAAAAGCTGACGGTTTCTTCCTAAAACGCCTCTCCTATCGTCAGATAGAAATTCGTTGCCCCTTCTCCGAAACCTAGATCAGCACGGACATTGACACCTTCTTTTTTATTGATGAGAAAACGCAAGCCAGCTCCAGCATTCCAGCGATAATTTTGAATTTTCATGGCGCTGAAACTAGGCGCGACACCGCCATAGCTACCAAATACGGTCATACCTAGTCGCCAAAACAACGGAAAGCGATATTCCGCCTGTGCTAGTAGCATATTTTTATCCCGAAAACGTCCCAAATAATAACCACGCGCTTGTCGACTACCCCCTAAAAACTGCAATTCATTGAAAGGCACTTCCCCAGCGCTGAGTCCGGCATATAGGTTGAGGGCGAGTACTTGACGTGGTCGTCTGGCACTGCTCAGATAAGTGACTGCGTCTATGGTGTAGCGATTGAAATTAAAGTCGCTCCCGAATGCTTCTTGATTCCAAAAGGCAACGGCTTCTACAAAATAGCCTTTGGTCGGAAAGAAAACATTATCGCGGTTGTCGAATGTATTGACCCAACCCAATCCAGAAATGATGCCACCCTCTGAACCAGTTGCTAACCCTCTGTTTAAAATACTTCCCTCTTCTGTTTTCGTGATGTTGTAATCGTCAAACCAATACCGAACACCGCTATAGAAATCGGGCAGCACGAGGTATTGAGCATTGACACGGATGCGTGGAAAGGTAACATTAAAAGACTCTATGTAGTCCAGTGGTAGCTCATTGCCCACGCCAAAAAAGTCGTACGTATATCTATAAAATCCCAATTCGGGACGTACCCATATTTTTTGATCGTTCTTGTAAAACTCACCATATAAATACAGCAGTATCTGATTTTTTAGGGTGTAAGAGAGCGCCGTTTGCACCTGAGAGGGACGGGACTCGTTAGACTCTCCGGTCAGTCTAAACGTATACACACCACCGCCACCAAATCCCAGCCCTGTCTCCGGCAAATAGTAAACAAGCGGATAAGCACTGAGCACGCTACGCTTGACGCTGTCTTGTTGAGCTTGTGCAGAGATGAAAAAAAAGAAAAAAGCAAGTAAGGACAGAAGAAGCATTCGCATAGGGAAACGCGTTTTGATGAACCTATCTACGAATGTACAAAATGACTAGATAGTAATTTCAATCCGATTATATTCAGGATCAAGGACAACACTCTCATAGTAACCATCACCTGTCGTACGCGGTTCGCCTTCTACGACAAAACCATCCTTGCGTAGCGTTTCGGTTAAGGCGTCTACTTTATCTTTTGACCCAACAGAGACAGCAAAGTGAATCAGACCAATTGCTTGTATCGTCACCTCATTTTGATTGGCAGGAACGTCATCACGGTGCATCAGTTCCAGACGCGTACCACTATCAAAGGACAGAAAATAAGAAGTAAATCCTTTTGTGGGATTGTGATAACGGTCTCCAGCTTTTGCGTGAAAATAGCATTCATAAAACTGGCGCATACCTTCTAAGTCTGCAACCCAAATAGCGAGGTGTTCGATATGCATAATGAAGCGTTTGAGAGCTTGAGAGATCATACGCTAGATTTATTGGTTATTTGGCTAAAAAGTAAAAAAAGCTCCACCTGTAAGCCGGATTCTGTCCCCCGCTCAGCGGGACTCTATCATTTATCTAGATCTGCCCTCACGGACAGACTCTATCTGTCTACCCTCCGATATCGGGCGAGCCACCCTCAAACATCGGTTTACATGACATTTCAACGCCTAAGGTTTATTCCATCTACTTGTTGCCAAACAGATGCGTGCGCTCTTACATTAAGTCCGTACGGACCGCACGTTTTCACCCTTACCCGCCTGAGGCCCCGATGAATTGGGACAGACGGGACGGTTATTTTCTGTAACACTTGCTGTATCCCGATTTGCTCGGAACCCCATCCGTTAGATGGTAGGCTGCTCTACGTTGTCCGGACTTTCCTCGTTTTGCCACCGAAGTAGCAATCCGCGATAGAGCGGTGAAGCTTTTATTTAGCTGTGAGCCGAAAGCTATCGGGATGAGCCGCTAGCTTTTAGCTGTGAGCAATTAGTGATTCAGTAATTTATAGCTTGGACTCAGTAATTATTCTCAGACTCATTATCACATTGCCTCTCTCCCTTCTCTCGAAACTCTCACTCCTGATAGCTTCCGAGGTGTCGGAATAGGTTATCGGGATTACTTCCCAAACAGACTTCCCAAGCTACCCAATCCACCAGGCAGCATTTGGTTAATCATGTCTTGAGAAGCAGCGGCAGCTTTTTCTTTAGCATTATTCAGAGCTTCTTGTACAGCGAGTAAGACCAGATCCTCTAATTGATCCGTATCACTCGTATCTATTTTACTAGCGTCAATTGAAATATCGGTAACATCCTGAGCGGCATTGGCAGTGACTTTAACTGCACCATCGCCTGCCGAACCATAGACCACAACTGCACGCAGCTTTTCTTCCATTTGTTGCTGCTGCTCTTCTAAATTTCCAAACATATTATAGTATGATTAATTAATAAAGGATTATCATATTCTATCATTATCAAATGTACAACGCAATTGCTTGGCTATATGATCGACAGTAAATGTCATCATTTAAGAGACGTTTTGTGCTTACTCTTTTATACCTCGCTTCTATCCTTTCCGATCCAACTTCTCTACGCGTTGCCCGAACACAAAACGCGGTGTCTCTTAGTATAGTTGTTGGTAGAACCAATAGAAATCACCACTTTTTGTTTCTCGCCCAATTTTTCTCTCAACTGAAACCACGATTTATGTAGCAGGGCCAACTACTCAATATAACAATATTTGCACGTAACCTTTTGTAGATGTTTGTCAAATTATTGTAACCTAGTATATGATATTACGTTAATCATGAGGAATGAACTTTAAATATACTAACCCTACATAAAATGGCAAAGGCGAATGAATATGCAATTAAGCAAAGAATCCTCAAAGTTTTATTGGCAATTTTGGAAAGCCCAAAAATCTATACTTCAGATCGACTTTCTGAAATGTATGGATGTAGTAGATCGACAATCAATCGCGATATTATTGCTTTGAGAGATGCAGGATTTATCGTCAAGAGCGATGATCGTCATCGATATTATTTTGAGGTTGAAAAACCTTTTAAACAGCTCAAAGAACTGCTTCTTTTTTCGGCAGAGGATCAGGAACTATTATATCAAGCAATCGGTAAAATTGATATTACTGATCGGCGTGGACAACAACTGAAACGGAAGCTAGCTGCTATTTATGACTACAAAAAGCTAGGACACGCCTATTTAAGAAAGCCTTATCTGACACGTATTGATAATCTACAGATAGGTAGAGATGAAAAGCGGTGTGTGATTTTGAAAAACTATCGCTCTTCTTCTCATATTGCGGATCGCCTGTTGGAGGCCTATCACATCAGTCCTCCTGACGACACTTTACAAGCTTACAACAGAGACGAAAATAAAGTCAAACACTATCGTATCTCTCGTGCTATAAAAATCATCTTAACAGATATGCCATGGGAGCATGAAGGGAAGCATAACATTCAGCGGACAGACCCATTTCGGATTGTCAATAATCAACAGCAAATGGTTCACCTGAGGATGGGTGTAGGTGCATATAATGAATTGATTGAGCGATTTCCACTGACTAAAGCATACTTGCAAGAGAGCGAAGAAGAGGAAGAAGTCTATGATTTTCAGTGTATGGTCAATGAAAAATTTATTGGCATTACCAATTTCATTTTGGGTTTTTATCACCAAAGAATTGAGGTTATTTCTCCTGATCGTTTACGCGATCATTTGCAAGCTCAAATTGAAAAAATGAACTTTTTTTAGGGGGTGCGCAGCTGCTGCATATCACTTCAAATACCTTTGCATCAACGAATTGAAAAACAAAAACAACAAAACAATGCGTGTTTACTTACACCTCAGTCCAAGTCGGCAAATTGTACCCTTTAATTATCAGCAAAAGCTAGTAGGCGCCTTCCACAAATGGCTCGGCGAAAATGACCTCCATGATGAACTATCGCTCTATTCGCTCTCTTGGCTGCAAGGCGGCAGAATGAGACGCGACCGAAAAGGACTGGAGTTTCCGAATGGCGCGACTTTTTTCATCAGTTCGCCGCTGCAAGACCTACATACCAAAGCCGTGCAAGGAATTTTCAAAGACCAAGACATTCGTTGGGGCATGCAAGTAGAAGAAGTGATTTTGAAGGTAACACCCAACTTTGGAACACGGCAGTTATTTATCGCGCAAAGCCCAATTCTGGTCAAACGACAGCGTGAAAACGCACAGCACCAACAATATTATTTCCCCTCCGACCCTGAAGCTAATGACTTCCTCACGGAAACCTTACAATCCAAATTGGCACATCTAAGCCTGCCCACAGATGTACGCGTCGCCTTTGATTCGACCTACAAAAAGCCACGCATTAAAAAGACAACTTATCGTGGTATCGATATCAAAGGCACACTTTGCCCTGTGATTGTGGAAGGGGATGCGCAGTCGGTGGCGGCAGCTTGGGACTGTGGAGTAGGGAATTCGACGGGGATTGGGTTTGGGGCTTTGCGGTGAGAGGATTTAGCTGTATGAGATTTTGCAAATCTAGAAGCTAGAAAAGCACAAATTCTACTAGCACCATATCAATACTGGCAACCCCCACAAGATGCGAGTTTATGAAATTAATACAACTTATGCTTTGATGCAAAAAAAAGGAATTACTCTTCAAACAAAGAATCATAATGACAGATAAAATAAACAAAAGTTGGCTCACCAAACGCACAGGTGACCCCTTTGCAGACACAGGAGGCTATACGCTAAAATATCTTTTAGAAGAGTCTCATTATAAGGATCAATCAGTTTTGCAGTTAATTGAAACAATTGCGAAGATATACGTCTATCAATGGGGCGCAGGTCAGCTGAGTCCATTCTTTCTAAATTCGACGATTACTCAACCTTCTTTTAAAGGAGAAAGAAAAATCCAAGAGACCATCAAATTCTATAAAGGAATGATCGAGGAATCTGTTCCTTATGAACATGGCTATTGTCGAATTTTAGGTGTCAAAACGAAGCTATTCGCAGGAGCAAGAAGCAATCATTTGCTTTCTGGATCAGGAACATTTATCAACTTCCATCATGCTTTTCAGGAGGGTATCATGCTATCCAAAGAAGCACTAATCCGAATGTTTTTTCTCCCGTTTGGAACCATTCGTTTGAGTGATAAGATTGCAGTTTTAGGAAGTAATAATGAACGAATCGTACAGACCTTTGTGGCTGAAAACGTAAAAAACAATATAAGCAGGATAGCAGCTAGAAATGCTAACAGTATGCTAGCTTCTGAATTTAATAATCCTGCTTCTGCCCTTTTCGACTTCGTTAAAAGCTACATGAATAACGACTTTTATAGAATTATCAAAGAAGAAGAAACCACAGCAATCAACCTTTACCATTTTACCAATTTTGGAGCTTCGCCAGAAGTTGTCCTGCATACTTTCTCTGCTCCCTTATTTGACTTCTATCGACAGATGATGTATAGGAAACTCGTAGGAGACTGGCAGAAGTTTGTGCGTGCTCATTATTACAATTCCAAACATAAGAACGTCACCTACGACGCATCCGACGAAACCTATGATTCAAAGAAAGAACAGAATCCTTTGAAGCCTAACCAATACGAAAAATGGATCAATTGGATATATCAGGATTTACTGAACAACAAAAGCATTTTACCGAAAATACTGAAATGGAGTAAAGCACATCCATTCAAGTTTAAAATAGTCAGATTATACCAACAATATTATAGCAACATGAATGAAAAAACCTTAGACAAAATCGAGCAAATCGCGGACTTTATAGTCAGTGATCGCAACTTAATTAGAAGACGTTTGGGTACGCTCAACCGCGCGAATCGAATTTATGAAATTAGACGATTTCTTCTAAGCTTGGTCAACAATAATCATGCTCAAGGGAATAAAGAACCTCTATTTTCTCTCAGCGAATACGTCAATTATTTATTTCCCGATGGGTCTTCGGGCAGAGAAATCAGAGACTTACTACTGATTGCAGTATATCAGAAAATGCATGAGCAGGGAATCTTTTTTGACGATCCAATAGAAGAAGTAGAAACGGAAGAAAACCTAATTGAAGAATCAAACTAAAACCTAAAACAATGAAGAATTTAAAAACACAAGGCTTCATCTTAATTGATGTGGATGTAGCTGCACTCAACAATGCTGGAAAGAGTACTACTACCAATCTAGACAATGGTGTCGCCACGAAGAAGATCAGAAAAAATGGACAGAGCTATGTTTATGTCTCAGGACAAGCCTGGCGATACTGGTGGAGAGATACCTTACAAAAAACACTTGACTGGAAACTATCACCTGTAACTAGGGAAAAGAAAATCGCTTTCACGGCAGCAGATCCTATCGAATATCCTGATGATGATGTATTTGGATATATGAAAGCAGCGAAAGGAGAAGTTTTTGATAAAGACGGTAATGTAGTGACGGACAAGAAAGGAAATCCTAAATTAGAGAATGTAACGGTAACTCGAATTTCACCGCTGAAAAACTCGGCTCTAGTCGCAGTCACTGCTACGCAGGTAGCGGAAAACTGGTCAAGCATGAGTCGTCAAAATGGAGATGCTGTTCCTTACACGAAAGAAGAGTATAGCACTGTTTTGAAAGGTATGTTTTCCATTGATTTAGAGCAGGTTGGCACTTTTTCTGATTACAACAAAACTGGCTATAAAAACTTGACAAGTGCGTTGCGACAGAAAGCAATTGAAAGTGGAGCAGAAACGATTGAAGATCAATTTGTAAAAAAAGCAAATGGCGAAGCACAGCAATTGATCAGAATGAATACTTCGACAAGAAAAAATCGGATCATCGATACCATTGAAGCCCTAAAATTTATCTCGGGTGGTGCGATGCAAACCAACAATATGGCAGATGTGACACCGAAGTTCATCATTCTTTCAACGATGACAACAGGAAATCATCCTTTCTCTCATATTGCTGTAAATAGCGGTCAGTTCGCTCAGAACTTTCTCTTCAATATCAATGGGTTGAAAGAAGTGCTAAAAGATTACAAAGAGCAATTTGAGGGCAGGATTTATATTGGCACTAGAAGTGGATTTTTAGATACAGAGGATATGGCGGCACTCCAAAAATTAGCAGAAGAAAATAACGCTGTCAAATTACTTTCTGTCAACGAAGCAATTGATCAGTATTGTGATGCTTTGGAAACTCAGATTTCATCATGAAAGTACATCGAATAGATATATCATCATGGACTGCGAGTTTTCGATATCCTAATTTAATTAGTGGTATCCAGCCAACGCTTGATGTTCCGCCAATCAGTACTGTTTTAGGATTGATAAATGCGGCAGCTGGACGTTATTTGGAGCATCGCAAATTTAAGATAGCCTACTATTTTGAATATGCTGCAAAAGAAGTCGATTTAGAAACAATTTACCAAATTGCAAGCGATAGCAAAGGAAGACCTAGCAATAATGCGAAGTCAAACGTCATCAGGCGAGAGTTTTTATTTGATACTTCATTATCAATCTATGTAGAGGATCAAAGCATCGTTGACTACTTAAAGCAGCCCTATTATAATATTTTAATGGGACGGTCTAATGACCTTGCGACGATAGAAAAAATCAGTAAAGTTGAGCTTCAAAAAGTAGAAAATGCTTCAAAGCTAAGAGGTCAAATTGTTCCTCTAGAGCAAGGTTTTTTACCTGGTAGAATACAGGCTTTACCGATGTACTTTTCCAATCATATTCCTAGATTGAACCTAGGTACACAGCCTTTTTCAGTCATTAAATATGATGTAAGAGATATACCTACGAACCTCATCGCTTATCGAGATTCGACTCAAGGAAAGGATGGGGTAGATTTATTGTTTCATACTATAGATGTTGAGGCTTATGACTAAATTATTGGCAAAATCTGAGCCTCAGACTACACTGTTAGAGCACATAAATGATGGTTTAGTTATTTGGAGCTATCTGAAAAAAGCATTTCCGTCTATTAGCGAAATAGTGGAAATTGACTTTTGGAAGCTCTTACGCTTAGGTGTTATATTTCATGATCTTGGTAAAGGACATGAAGAGTTTCAGAAGGTACTGAGAGGACAGAAAAATGAATGGAAAAAGCAAAGACATGAGTTCTTCTCTTTGCCATTCGTGCAATCATTGCCTTTGCTACCTATTGAAAAGCAACTTTTAGAAAGAGTAGTATTAGGACATCACAAGACGTACAAGGATTTGATGAGCCGCTACATCAATGATTTCTATTTTTCTAGAGAAGATTTCATCGAAGAGTTCGATCTAGTTGATAAGGGAACAATATTTGATTTATTAGAGCAATTCGATGGTTTTGAAATAAATCAGGTCGAGGTAGAGTTTCCGAAGCATATTATTGATAGATGGCGGACGGATGAAGTAACTATAAAAGACACTACTTGGATCACTCATCTCTTATTATTTGGAGCTTTCAAACATTGTGATCATTTAGCATCAGCTTACATTAGAAAGTTGTATCAACTGGAACTGGGTAGCTTTTCATTCTTGGAAAAGAAGCGAATTGATTTACAGAAGAAAGGATTCGATTTCTACAACCATCAGAAAGAAGCAGCTCAGGATTTGGGAAATGTTATTCTAACTGCTCCTACGGGTTCGGGGAAGACGGAAACGGCTTTATTATGGTTGAGAAAGCAGATGCAAAATAGAGGTCAAGGGCGCGTATTCTATACATTACCGTTCACCGCTTCTATCAATGCGATGTATCTAAGATTGAGTCATGTTGATAAGGGATTTGATGAAAAGAAAGTAGGAATGCTACACGGAAAATTATCTGCTTTTCTGTACGACTATTTTCAAGATGCCAGCTCTGTACGGAAAAGGAAAGAAGAGATTGATAAAGTAAAATCTCAGTTTCAAACTTTAGAAACACCGCTCAAAGTACTGACTCCTTTTCAGCTCTTGAAACATATTTTTGGGCTGCGAGGATTTGAAAAAGGAATTTTTGAATGGACGGGTGGCTACTTTATTTTTGATGAAATTCATGCTTACGACTCTGGCGTGTTTGCTCAGATAAAAGTCTTACTTGAGTTCTTGACACAGCGGATGAGAGCTTCTGTTTTGATAATGACAGCTACACTTCCCACTTTTATTAAAAGTCATTTGAAAGAAGCAATAGGAAGTAGTATTGAGATCAAGGCGACCAATGAATTATATGAAGAGTTTGATCGGCATCGAATAGTTCTGAAAGAAGGATTATTGAAAGACAATTTAAACTTGATTAAATCAGATTTGGAAGCAGGTAGAAAAGTACTTGTAGTCTGTAATACTATTGATGAAGCGCAAAATACATATGAGAAACTAAAGGATTGTGCACCACTTTTAATTCACGGCAGCTTCAATGCAGAAGATAGAAACGATAAAGAAAAACAGCTATCTCATGCAGAACCTCAACTCTTGATTGGTACGCAGGCTATAGAAGTTAGTCTTGATATAGATTATGATATGATTTATACAGAACCTGCTCCTCTGGATGCTTTGATTCAGCGATTTGGAAGGGTCAACAGAAAAAGAGAAAAGGGGATTTGTAACTGCTATGTGTTTAGAAATAGAAACGATAGTGATGAATACATTTATGCTCAAAGCGTAATAGACCAGACAATAAAGGCATTGGATGAAATCGAACGACAGAACGAAGGCATCATTAAGGAAGCCAACTTACAGAATTTGATTGATGATGTTTATCCAGACTTTGACGAAAAGGGAAAAACTGAATTTGAATCCACTTACGAAGCATTACAGTTTTCAATTGAGAATAACTTGAAAGTCTTTGAACACTCCAGAGATAGAGAAGAAGATTTTTACAAACAGTTCGATGGTATAAAGGTAGTCCCTGCTTGTTTAGAGCCCACTTACAGGAGCAGATTAGAAGAGTATGATTTTATAGGGGCCGAGCAGTTGAAAGTCTCTATTCGTAAAGGACGCTTTGCAGGTTGGATGGCAGATGAAAGTATAGAATCTGATTCAAAAGCTCTGGAAGCTACAAAGAGACCTGACGGACTAATTCAAATTCAGTATTTCGTATTGAAGAAGAAATATAATTCCGAAATGGGATTATTGAAAAATGAAGACGATATTAGAAGATTTGATGAAGACAGTTTAGTGTAATTTTCAAAACATCTAAAGTTACCCAAATGCAAAACTACCTCCAACACCTCCTAGCCGACATCCGCTTCGCCGTTGAAGACCTTCGTGTCCCATGGATCGAGAAAGAAGGATATGAATTAGACGAATGGCTGCCACCGGATGAAGATCAAAGATTAGCACCTCGGCGGTCAGTAGAAGAGTGGACGCGGCTAAAACAAATCGCGCTGCCGCCTGCGGATAGACTGACAGAATCGCAAGCAGAGCAGTTTGTGGAAGCACTGAAAAAGTTGTTGGAAAAGCTGAATTGTCATTTTGTGGTGTGGTATAGCGGTGTACCCATCCATCGGCAGTACGCGAGCATTCGGCGGATGTGGCAGCAGGAACACGCTTGGATGAAATGGCACATGAATTTCTTTGAATTATGCGAGGAAGATCAACCCATCGGCACTTGTGAGCTAGGCGAGAAATATTGCCACTGCGCTCACATGGAAGAACTACGCGCTGGTTGGACGAATGACGATCCTTGGACGGCGGAAGATCAAGAGCGACTGGAGCGAGAGTGGGAAGAAAGGAAGCGGCGGTGTTGGGAGGATTAAATTTGAGAGATTTGCAAAATCTTTCAGATTTTGTAAATCTGACTCAAGACATTCATTTCTTTGAACAACACAGATTTATTATGTCAGACACTACTACACCTTTACAGCTAGATAAGTACTATCACATCTTCAATAGATGCAACGCCTCAGAGTGGGTCTTTCCACAAACACAGAACTACACCTATTTCCTGAGTCAGTATAAGAAGTATATGTTACGCTACTGGAAAACATACGCGTATGCACTATTACCCAATCACTTTCATTTGCTCGTACAGATTCGATCTGAATCAGAGCTACTAGCAGCAGCATTAGAAGACTTTGATAAAATCAGCAAAAGCTGGTTCAATAATCAGAAACTACAGCTAGTCAACGAAGCAGCCACCGATTTGCAAAATCTTCCAGATTTTGTAAATCTAACCCAACACCATCCCGACCAATTCAGCAAACATTTTACTTCAGGTACTGCACAGGAAAGCTATCGTAGCCTGCTACAGTGGATTGCAAGTGAACGATTCAGGCGTTTTCTGTTAAGCTATGCTAAATCAATTCGGTCACAAGAAGGCAATCACGGTAGCCTTTTTCAAAAAATCTTTCGCCGGAAACCCGTTGAAGGTTTAGACAATCTTCGACAAGTGACTCTATATCTCCACCGCAATCCGATTCATCATGGCTATGCTATAGATATGGGAGATGAATCCTGGTCGTCTTATCGGAGCTTTCTGTCTCGTCAATCGACGAGTCTGGAACGCCAAGAAGTATTAGGTTGGTTTGATGGCGTCATTCCATTTCAGCAAACACATGAGCAGTATGTGGATGAATGGAGGCACACTAAGCAATGGCTGATTGAGATAGATCAGTAGATTTAGATTTACAAAATCTTTGAGATTTTGCAAATCACCTTCATCACTAAAACACAATACCATGAACATCGCCCACATCGGCGGCACCCATATCGCCTATTACCACCTTTGCCGCCGCAAACTGTGGTTCTATGCCCACGACCTTCGCATGGAGAACAGCAGCCGCAACCAACATGTAGCAGAAGGCAAATGGATAGCCGAAAACACCTATGATCGTCGCCCAAACAAGTGGCGCGAACTCAATTTGGGCAATGTCAAAATCGACCATTTTGATGCAGCGAACAATATCGTCCGAGAGGTCAAGAAGAGTCCAAAACTGGAGCATGCACATGTCGCACAGGTACAGTACTATCTGTATGTATTGGAGCAGCGCGGCATTGCAGGAGCAAAAGGCTTGATTGAATATCCGAAGCAGCGGAAAACGCGAAAAGTGGTATTGACAGCGGAGATACGGAAGGAAATTGAAGGCTGGCTAGAAGAGATTGAACGGATCAGTAGTTTGGAGCAGTGTCCTGAACTGGTATGGAAAAGCTACTGTAAACAGTGCGCGTATTTTGACTTTTGTTTTGTATAGTAAGAGGATTGAGAGTTTGAGAGAGACAGCTTTCTTGAAATAGTATGTATTTCCTTTTTTGAAGAAACAAATATTTTTAAAAATGACGAATGCAGGATTTAATCAAAAACTACAAGAACGGTTGTTGACTTTCTCGGTGGATATATTTCGATTTCTGGAGCAATTACCGAACAGCAATTCTAAACGAATTATAGCCTATCAATTGGGGAAATCAGCCTCTTCGGTAGGCGCCAATTTTCGTGCTTTTTGTAGAAGCAGATCAAAAAACGAGAAGTTTGCAAAGATTTGTATCGTTGTGGAAGAAGCGGATGAGACAGAATATTGGCTACCGATTCTTGCCAAACTGGAGTTCAAAAACTTGAGGAAAATCAAAGATTACTAAATGAAATTGACGAGATCATCAGAATCGTTGTCAGCATCAGAAATAACTTATGGGCAAAGTAAAAATGCTCAGTAATCACGCTCTCAAATTCTCTCAAATTCTCAATATATCAATCCTCTATTATATGAAAAAAGCATACTACCTCTTCAATCCTGGACGCATGAGTCGGCGCGACAACACCCTCAAATTTGAGGCGGTCAATGAGCAGCAAAAAACGCGTTTCGTCCCCATCGAAGGCATCAGCGCACTTTACATCTTTGGGAGCATTGATGCAAATAGTGCGATCTTCAACTATTTGGGTCAACAACGTGTACCCGTCCATTTTTTTGACTACCACGAGCATTATACTGGCTCTTTTTCGCCCCGCGAATACCTTTTGGCTGGCGAGATGCTCATCAAACAAACCGATGCCTATCGCCACAAAAAGAAACGCCAACACATTGCCTGTGCCCTAGTCGATAGTGCGAGCTACAATATGCTCAAAATCTTGCGCTACTATCATCGGAGAGAGCGGAATCTGAATGCTCAGATTGGGCAGCTTGAAGTTTTGCAAGCGCGGCTTTCTGAAGCCAAAGACATCAACGAATTGATGGGATTGGAAGGCAATTGTCGGCAGACCTACTACAGCGCATTCGACCAGATTGTGGAAGGTTATGCCTGGGAAGGTCGCCGCAAACGTCCACCCAAAAATGAGCTGAACGCGCTCGTTAGTTTCGGCAACTCGCTCTGCTACAGCATCTGTCTGGATGCGATCTACAACTCTCAGCTCAACCCCACGATCAGCTATCTGCACGAACCTGGTTTCCGTCGCTACAGCCTCGCGCTGGATGTCTCCGAAATCTTCAAGCCTGTACTAGTCGATCGCCTTATTTTCCGAATGTGCAACAAACGCGAACTCCAGCCCAAACACTTCGACTTCATCGACGACGCTTGTTTTCTAAATGACATGGGACGCAAAAAATTCGTGCAGGCTTGGGAGCAGCAGCTCAAAGAAACCATCAAACACAAGACCCTCAATCGCCAAGTCAGTTACCGTCATCTCATCCGTTTGGAATGCTACAAACTCGCCAAACACCTCATCGGAATGAACGAAACTTATAAGCCATTTAAGGTATGGTGGATCTAATATGGATGATGGGTTATGAATGATGGATAATTATAAATCGATCTGTATCACAATATGCTTATCTCTCAAATTCTCATTTTTTCACTTCTCTCAGACTCTCAAAGATGTACATTATAGCAGTTTATGACGTAGATAGCAAGCGATGCGGCAAGATGCTCAAATTGTGTCGCCGCTACTTGCATTGGATTCAAAATTCAGTCTTTGAGGGCGAACTCACTGAGACACAAGTGAAACGGCTCATCACCGAAGCCGAAGAAATCATGGATACAGATTCGGACAGCTTTATTATTTTCAAGAATAAGCACAGCAATTGGTTGGAAAAACAAGTAGTCGGGCAAGAAAAAGCCAGTGCCGATCAGTTTCTTTGATTCGTCGATCTCCTGATTTTTGAGTTGATCTTTTGTATAAATCTAAACTGTATTTTATAATTATCTCACAATCAATACTTTATCAATTCGTCAATCCACGGGTAAAATTACGCTACTGGTGGTCGACGAAAATGATGGACAAAAAAAGTATAGTCGTCTTAAAAAATAGCTTTGATTTTCAGTCACTTACGTATATATTGTGTCGGACTTTGAATTGCACCGAAAGGAATTGAAACAGCATTTTCTGAACCTCCAAAAGCGAAGCGTCATTTCTTTGAATTGCACCGAAAGGAATTGAAACATCTTCACTGAAATTCGGCAATTCTTGATAAGGATCTTTGAATTGCACCGAAAGGAATTGAAACAGATCAACACAAACACAGATGGAATAAATCAAGTCAACTTTGAATTGCACCGAAAGGAATTGAAACTCCCATCCAAATTTGACGCGTAGCATCTTGAATTTTCTTTGAATTGCACCGAAAGGAATTGAAACCACACATGGGCAGAAAGTCGCGTGTCTCAAACCTACCTTTGAATTGCACCG
>JBCDHX010000018.1:0-55985 GCA_038749535.1 Bacteroidota bacterium | reverse complement strand
TCTAGACCTTTTGATTCGTTTTGGGGCAATGCCAAAATGAATAGCCCGTCGGCTTGAGACAAATACCATGCTCATGTCGCTGAAAAATTGAATCATTTGATAAATCAAAGAGCAAAAAGGAATTTGATGCGTTTGCCCTATTCATAGACAGATGACAGTCAAGTTTATTCAAAATAAACAGGCTCATCAGGATTTCCGTTTTCGAAAATCCCTAGATCTAAAGCAGAATCCAACAACATAAATAACACCAATAACACGAGGAAGACAATAAAATATTTCCACGACTTAGCATCAATATCCACAAAGAAGGAAGCAGTAATCACCAAGACCAAAAACACGAAGAGACCAGATACTGTACTCATAATCTTTTATTTTTAGATAAAGAATCTCTTTGGTCGTGTCAGCTAGAGTATATGTCTCTATCATCCTAGATTTCCTCTTCTTACCCCTTTAATGCCGCATAATACTCAAAGTAATATGGAATAGTTGCTATCCCTTTGAAGTAATTGAATAGTCCATAATGCTCATTGGGCGAATGAATCACATCGCTGTCTAGCCCGAAGCCCATCAAAACGGACTTTGCGCCCAAAATGTCTTCAAATAAGGCAACAATCGGAATGCTGCCGCCACCGCGCTGCGGTATTGGGGCTTTACCGAATGTCTTCTCCATCGCTTTATGCGCTGCTTGATACTCCGGCGTGTCTGTAGGTGTGACAGCCGCTTCGCCACCATGATGCGGACGAACTTCCACCTGTACCCCTTTGGGCGCGATGGATTTGAAGTGGTCACTGAACAACTGTGTAATGCGGTCTGAATCTTGATAAGGGACAAGTCGCATACTGATTTTGGCATACGCTTTGGACGGCAATACCGTTTTCGCACCTTCGCCGATATAGCCACCCCAGATGCCATTGACATCCAGAGTAGGACGGATAGACGTACGCTCCAAAGTCGTAAACCCTTTTTCACCATTGACGGCTTCTATGCCCAAGTCTTCTTGATATGCTGCCAGATCGAAAGGAGCTTCATTCATTTTGGCGCGTTCCTGATCGCTGATGGTATCGACTTTATCGTAAAAGCCGGGGATGGTGATGTGGTTGTTGTCATCTTTGAGGGAGGCGATCATCTCGCAGAGTACATTGATGGGATTGGCGACTGCACCGCCATAGACACCCGAATGCAAATCTTTATTCGGTCCGGTGACTTCTACTTCCACATAACTCAAGCCACGCAGCCCAACCGTAATGGACGGCACATCATTGGCGATGATAGAAGTGTCCGAAATCAATATGACATCGCAAGCCAATAACGCTTTATTGGCTTCACAAAAAATCCCCAAATTATCCGAACCGACCTCCTCTTCTCCTTCTATCATGAACTTGACATTGCATGGTACAGCATCATTTGCTTGCATTGCCTCGAAAGCTTTCAGGTGCATATAGAATTGCCCTTTATCATCTGCCGAGCCACGCGCAAAAATCGCACCTTCGGGATGGATAGGCGTTTTTTTGATAGTTGGTTCAAAAGCTGGCGTATCCCACAGATCAAGTGGATCTGGTGGTTGTACATCGTAATGTCCATAGACTAGGACAGTTGGCAACTTAGGATCAATGATCTTCTCACCATAGACAATGGGATGTCCTTCGGTTTCAAACAATTGGACATTATCTGCGCCACTTTTTTTGAGTTGTTCTGCTACAAATTCACCGGCGCGACGGACATCAGCAGCATACTTTGGGTCGGCACTGATGGAAGGAATGCGCAAGAGTTCTTTGAGTTCTTCGAGGAAGCGATCTTTGTTATCTTGAATGTAGTTTTGGACGTGCTGCATAATGTTATTAAATGAAGTGAATTTTTATGGAACTCAGATTGTTTGAAGGATAAAGATGCCTAAAATAATGAACGAAAGAACAAAAATCAGACCACTGACGCTTATGCTGATGACTAGCTGACGAGTTAGCGACTGATGTCTCAAAAAGAGATGTCGGACAATCATCTGTAAGAGCAGAAAATATGCCATCGCACTCAGACCAACGAAATATTCTCTAGACGACCAAAAGGCAGACCAATCTACCGGATCGGCGTCGATCAGATATAAAAAGGCAACAAAAGTCATCGCCGTAGCTACACTTAGTAAAACAAAGTGCTTGAAATGAGTCGTGGAGGCTAAGTTGTCTCCGTTATTGATGTTCGCGTTGGTCATGTTCTCGTTTTTGATTGTTGATTGTACAAATGTACTACCCAAAGTAGGGATTACCAAGTTCTAAAGAGTGAGGTTGATATCGCTTAAGGGATGAGGAAATTAATAACCTACGCAAAATTTCGTAGGAAATTTGGATTTCATCAAGGCGATTTTTTGGACGAGTAGCGAGCTACTCTAGAAAAAATCAACGCAGAAGAAATTCACAATTTGTAGAAAGATGCATAGGTTATTTTTTGCGAACTCCCTAATCTTCCAAATTTGCGCTTTCATTGACATCTCCGGTTTTCACACCAATGAATCGAAGCGGTTCGGCTGTCGTACTCGCCGTCCAAGTCTGCGAAGTCGAATACTCAAAGTCAAAATCTGCGACATTGGCTTCATAGGGCTGTGGAATGAATTGCCAAGTGGTGTTGTTTTCAAAGTCTGGCGAACGACTCAGAATAACCTTATGCAATTGCAGTAAATCAAAGGCGCTCAGTCTTTTAGAGCGATCAATATCTGCCGCAATCAACTGATAGGGACTCGTGAATGCTTCAAAATTCAGGATGTGTTTTTGCATCAGAATCAAATCGCGTGCCGATGTACCATTTCTAGGATCGTCCTCTTTTTGAGCGGAAAAAGTATAAGTTGTCCCGACCGCTAAGTTTTCAATCAGATAATTGCCTGCTAAATCAGTTTCCGATATTTCACTTTCATTCATCATGATTTGTACGCCCGATATGGGTTCGCCACTTGGCGTTTGCACATTGCCTTGTCGTTGAGTGATCGCATCTTCATTTGGATTTTCGATGCCATTCGACCACATTCTGCCTGTATTTTGAGGATCGAGCCAGTCTTTCAGTCGCGTTTCCGGTGTGCCGCCACCTTCCCATGATAAATGCAATCGACCAAAATAAGCCGTCGATACGCGACACAAAGAATCAGGAAATCCACCATGTAACTGACCTACGATCTGGCGACCTTGATTGATGAGTGCGCCACCCGAAGAACCCACATCAAAACCACCGCCTTCATTCATGGTTACTCGAAAATGATGATTGGCGGGCGTCTGAATGTCATTATTCCAATTGATAGGCGCAGAAAAAATAATAGACGGGCTATTTTTCAAAGTCAACTTTTTGACATCGCCGCGTGGATGATGGATAAAGGTGCTTTGCAGCGGTACATTTTCATCGGCATTCCAGCCATTGAAGTAGGCGTCGTAACTTCTGGGAACAGCATTGTCTAGTTCAAACAAAGCAAAATCAGTGTCTTGCCATGCGGCGCGTAGTTGAGCGCCTAAAAGCGACTGAAATAACGGTACTGTATTTTCATTACTACAGCCGGGATGCTCGAAATTAAAATCAAATCGCCATAAATCAAATAGAGGTGTGTAGTCGCTGAAACAATGATTGGCTGTCAATAAAAATGGTCGCCCATCGGCGGCTAGTGTGTTGATTAAATTGCCGCTACACCAGCCTGTGCCTTCTTCCAGTACCATCATGATGCGGCACGCGCCACGCTTGAGTTGTTGAATGTCGGAAGTGGTGTTGCAATTGATATTCGTCTGGCAGCTATCTGCCGTCCCAAAACCAAACATCATCGCCGTCGGTACTTCAAACACATAGTCGATACGCGGTATTCTAAATCGACCTTCACCGCGCACTTTTGCAGGTTCGTAATATTCGATTACCAAACTCTCACCTTCAATGATGCCAGTCAAAAACTGCTCACTTTTGCTGTTATTCTGACTCGTGTACGCGCCCAAAATCTGTCGTCGATCACTAGAATAAACGAACAGTTTACTACCCATTGGTAAATGAAAATCCTCATAGAATACAATCAGTCCATTTGCTCCTTTTACTTCGATTTGGAGTTGCCAAAGTTGGTTATCATTAGGTAAATCTATCCACTTTCCATCTGTTTTTAGATCAACATTCGTTTGCATTGGGATGCTCTGTAGCGGGACATCGACGGTCGATTGCTGTTGGATATTTTGGAGTGTTTTGGCATCCGGCGACGAAATGTTTAGTTGTGGAATTTCAGTTCTGTACCCATCAAAAGCAGTAGCAAAGCTGAGTGGTATGCCACCGATCTGGCGTTGCGCTTGTAAAGAAAAGCTTAGAACAAAGGTGCAAAGTAATAAGAAGTAATGACGCATATTGGCAATCGATTTAATCTATTTGGGAAGACGAAAATACAGTTTACTTTATTCTACGTCAATTAGCGGGGAGAGTTTTGTGTCAAATCCTATGTCTCATTCAAAAACATAAGCCTCATAAGCCGCCCACCACTCTGCAATATCCCCTTTCGGCTGCCGACACAGATAAAGTGGGATGCCATTTTCTTCGCCTATCGCATAAGGGTGAGTGATGATTTTGACGAGTTCTGTTTCCGCAAAAGCATATTCGACAGCTTCTTGTTCGTTGCCTAAACTAATCCAAACTGCCGCATCGGGATTGTCGTAGCCCCAAGTCCAAAATGTACCGTGACGGCTGATGGGATTGGGGAGATCATATTGTTGCCCCAATATTTTCAACGCACCTGCTTCTCCATAATTTTCTGCCCAAATGACACAATTCGCACGTTCTTCAGGAGATAGAGAGCGATAAACACTGTCGACCAGTCGGACTTGCTCTTCCCAGCCAAACATATCTGCATAGTCACCTGTGAGTTCGTAGCGTACACCTTCGGATTCGATGTTTGCGTACTTGACGTATTGTTGGATAGGCAAAATGGGCGTCATATCTGGAATGAAAGGTAGCATCGGAAGCAAAATAGCTGCCACTGTCACATACTGCCAAACTCTTATTTTTGTACTCAACCAATGCCCTAAAAAGGCCGCTCCGGCAGCAAAAAGGATAGGATACAGTGCGAAAATATAATAGGCTTTGGCACGTAATAACCACATGGTCATAAAAATAGTGATCGTGGCTATTGCTATTGAACGATGTGCTTTGCTACGCCATAAATAGACAATTCCCAATAGGCTCATCCCAAAAGTAATGGGCAACTCTAGTTGTGCCAGTAGAAAATCAAATGCACCAAGATCACTGAGTTGGCTGTCATTCAATTCCTGTAAATGTTGGACAAGCGGAAAGTCATATTGAATTTGCCAAATGAGATTGGGAAGAAAAATAAGAAGGGCAAGTCCACCTGATAAATAGAGCCATTTGTCTTTCAATAATTGCCCTTTTTGATGAAAGATTAGACCGACAAAAACACCAAATGCCCAAATGAACATGGTATACTTGTTGAGTAAACCAAATCCTAACGCTACACCTACAAGAAGGAGATACTTAACATGACTGGTATTGAAGTAACGGATGATGAAGTAGAAACCCAATGTCCAAAATAACTGATCAAAAGCAACAGGTTGAAATAAAGTATGATTGCGATAAAAAGGCACAAATGCTAACACACATACACCAGCTAAGATGACGCCTAATCGATTTGCTTTCAACTCCTTTGCCATCAAACAACAAAGCATCAAAATCGCCACTCCTGCCAACGTCGGGAAGAGTCGTGTCCCTATCAGAGAGTACTCAAAAAACCAATCTGATAGCCGCCCAATCGCACCAATCAAAGGCGGAAATTCCATAAATCCCCAGTCCAGATGCTCACTGACAGACAGATGCAACAACTCATCTCGATGAAAACCATAGTTTCGATTGCCGAGTAGCTGGATGAGGAGCTTCAATAATGCCAAAATACCAATGATGAGGGTGGTCTTCTTCATTTCTGCTGATTGGCTACAAAGACAAATAACACTCTAAGCTAAAGAATTATAGCGTAGTTAGTTGTACTCGACAGTTATCTTTTAACTGCACCCCAATCATAAAAATGACGTGTACTAAACCTTCAGTGTGCCTAGTACACGTATCTACTCTACAAAAACATACCGCCTGAAGCTTCTAAACGCTGCGCATTGACCCAAGCAGCATCGTCGCTGACTAAAAAGTTCATCACTTTTCCGATGTCTTCGCTTCGCCCCACTCTCCCCAACGCAGTCTGAGAAGCAATGAAATCAGTCACTTGCTTATTGGCAAAGGCATGCTTATTGAAATCATTGTCGATGGCACCTGAAGCAACGACATTAGCAGTGATCTTACGCGCGCTTAATTCTTTTGCTAAGTATTTGGTGAAAACTTCAATCGCGCCTTTCATACTAGCATAAGCCGCGTAGCCAGGTAAAGCAAAACGTGTCAAGCCTGTCGATACATTCACGATTCTGCCACCATCATTCATGAAAGGCAACAAAGCTTGTGTCAGGAAATAGACACCTTTGAATTGAATATTCATCAGGCGATCAAATGTCTCTTCGGACGTCTCTCCGATGGGTGCGTGTGCACCTACGCCTGCGTTATTGACCAAAAAATCGAAGTTGGTCGTGCTCCAAACGTTTTGTAAAGTAGTCTGAACTGCTGAAGTGAAAGTCTCAAAACTACTGACATTTCCAGTGTCTAGCTGTAAGAAAGCTGCTTTTCTCCCCTTTGCTTCAATGGCAGCTTTGACCTCTTGTGCTGCTACTTTATTTGAATGATAAGTGAATAAAATGTCGATTCCATGATCTGCCATATTCAAGGCTGCATCTCTACCTAAACCTCTACTTCCACCTGTGATGATTGCGATTTTTGCATTTTTCATCTTTGCTAAATTTTTGTTTATCAATTAGGAACTGTGAAATGATAACTGTTCAGATTTTGAGTGAGGATAAATTAGGCTAGTCAAGGCGTAGAAGTGCGCGAATAACAAGTTATTTAAGCACTTTTAGAACGCAGAATAGACTGATTTAGACCATTCAAAAATGTATACTTATGTTTTACCGCTCCTTAATTACAATACAAAGATATGGGCAGTACTAAAGTAGCGTAAGGTCAGTTTTAAAGAAGAAATGGTCAATTTTTAAGAAACACTAGGATTTGCGAAATTGTCCTGGCGTTTGACCTTCCATTTTCTTGAAAAAACGAGAAAAATTGGAGGTATCTGAAAAGTAAAGGGTATAGGCGACCTCTGCTACAGTCTTATCAGAATGAAGAAGGAGCGTACGTGCCTCAGTATGGATTTTTTCGTCGATCCATTGCTTTACTGTCTTTCCTGTTTCTGTTTTGACGGTAGTACTTAGGTGATTGGGATGGATATACAGATAATCTGCATAGTCTGTCACTGCCCAGATGTGCTGTACTTTTTCTTGTAGGACATCAAGCAGATTTTTATTGAGCAACTGGCGAAAAGCAGCGGTGATGACTTCACCTCGATTTTCGGTTTCTATTTTCGCTTGGTATTGAGTGAGCAGTTCCTTCGTTTTGAATAAAAGCGATACTAAATGTCCTCCGATGATGCGTCTCTTAAATGCCGAAGCGCTGATATATTCTTTGTGTAATACATCATAACTTACTTTCAAGTCAGCAAAAATATCGTTGGGTAAGTACATGACAGGAATCGTTTCTTGATAAAGAAATGGAAATTCCTGCTCGATCTGTAAAGGATAATGTTCCTTCAAGAAACTTTCAGAAAAAGACAAAATGAATCCCTGCCAATTCTCCTCGATGAAGAAAGACTTCAGATGTCCAGGATTGGTGAAATAGAAAGAGCCAGCTTTCAAAGGAAAGGTATGAGCATCGATGGTATAATGTCCTTTTCCCGCTTCGATTAGTAGAAAAGCATGATAATTGGTACGAAAAAAAGGCGACTGCACAGGAGGTTGACCATGTAGTAAATCCAGTGAATGAATCGTAAAGTCAAAATCTTGCTGTATCTCTAAATTCATGGAGCGATAGAACTCCGCTAAAGAGTTGTAGATTTTAGTGTCAGACATACAATTGGTTTTTTAGTTACTTTTCTCGCTTTTGCGCCGCCATCCATTCCATCAAGCTCACCGGCTTTTCATCGACCAAAACAGGCTGTCCATCATAGTCATAAAAGCAGTTATTCGTATGCGAATAAATCCAAGAAAAGTGTCCGTTATAGTGATAATTTTCGCCACCAAAGACGCGCGTAATATCTACCACATGATCGAAGTAGGAGAAATGGATGTTTTTGGCATTAGCTTTCATAAGTCGCTCATAAACTGGTACAACAGTGGTCGCTGCCGGAGTCACTGGATCGTCTTCGGAGTGAATGAACCAAATCGGCTGCTTACTCAAGGTTTTGATCTGCGCATCACTCAAATACTCCGATTTATATGCCAATGCACTCGGGAAGCCCGCAGCAAAGTAGTCGGGATGTTCCAGCATCAATTTGATGGTCATATAGCCGCCATTGAAACAGCCGCCTAGATAAATACGATCTTCGTCAATGTTGGGATGTCGCTTGACGTAATCTTTGATAAGTGCCATCAGTGGTTTGTGATAGACATCATCTTCTGCGCCCCAAGTGATACGCCCTTCTGTATTGTGCATCCACGCACCCGGACATTGAGGGACGAGGACATAAGCGCCACCAAAATAGGCTTGTATCTCTGGTGCAGCATAGTTAGCCGCACGATTCGCCATCAATGCAACTGTAGGATCATTGCCACCTTCTCCACCGCCATGTAGCCAAATGACAAGAGGTGATTTTCCTTTCTTATTGGTAGGTTTGAAATCCGCATAAGCAAATCGTCGTCCATCCTTGTAGATGTATTTTCGACTGACATCAAATTGGTCGACTAGGGGCATCATTCGATAGCTCTCATTTCTCCAAATCCGTTGACTTTTCTTGTGAATGATGCGCATATTGTAGTCCACCCAAGCGTTACCGGGACATTTTTCATTGGCGAAATATTGCATGGGCGAACCGATGCCTTCAAAGGGCGCGACAAATAGCACAAGCGTCGCGAATTTGCCCTTTTCCGTCCGTTTGCCTTGTGCATCAGAGGTATATGCATACATCACTTTTCGTTCTCCATTCTTCCAACGCTCATTCATTTCAGCACAATCTGTCGAGCGAGTCACAGAGACTTCAAAATCTGCTCCCTCCAGTGACTGAATGGTACTATCGATCGGCACAATCACTTTACTGACCGCCGCTCCCCAGTCGAAACCTTCGATGACGGTGGTATAGGATTGATTTTGGGCGGGCAGAATAGTAGAGAGGGCAAAAAAGAAGCTAATAGCAAATGAAAACCTCATATTTGATTCACGATTGAGTGAACTCAAATATATCTAAATTTCTTTCGAGTCGATATGCATCTATCATTTTTCGTAAACGCACTCACTTCAACGCCTTCTTATACGTCTCCAAACACCGTTCTCTCGCCATTTTATGCTCCACTATCGGCTCTGGATAATCGTCCGTATCAAATTCTGGTATCCACTCTTTGATGTATTCGTAATTCTTATCGAACTTTTCGCGCTGCGAATAAGGATTGAAAATGCGGAAATAAGGTGCTGCATCCGTGCCACTACCAGCCGCCCACTGCCAGCCACCATTGTTACTCGCTAGGTCGTAGTCCAACAATTTTTGAGCAAAATAAGCTTCGCCCCACCGCCAGTCGATCAGTAAATGTTTGGTCAGAAAGCTAGCCGTAATCATACGAACACGGTTGTGCATATAGCCGATGGCGTTGAGTTGTCGCATCCCGGCATCGACGATGGGATAGCCGGTTTTACCGTCGCACCAAGCCTGGAATTCTTCTTTGTTATTGCGCCAATCGATCGCGTCGTATTGCTCACGGAAAGCATAGTCGACGACTTTGGGATATTGATTGAGAATATTGGAATAGAAGTCGCGCCAGATCAATTCATTGAGGTAAGTCTCATTGTTGCCGAGGGCTTTTTTTGCCTTCTCACGTATGCTGATCGTCCCAAAACGATAGTGAATGCTCAGTCGGGATGTTCCTTTTGCTTTCCACGGAAAATTTCTGGTTTCCCCATAACTTTCTAGGGTGTCCATGTCCAGTGTTCGCTCAGGAATGGGTAGTTCCGTTTGCTCAAAGCCCATGTCTTTCAGAGTCGGGATGTCGGTAGCTTTGGTCTGATGTAAATTGGAGAAATAGTCGGCATTGGGATAGGGTTTGAGGTAGTAAGAAATTTCGTCACCGGATTTGGTCTCGTCTATTTTACTGTCCAATTTCTTCTTCCATACTTTGCTGTAAGGCGTAAAAACAACATAGGGATCGCCATCGCTTTTGGTTACTTCGTCGTTGTCGAAAATGACATGATCTTTGAAGTCGTGGAATTCAATGTCTTTTTCGGCGAGTTGTGCTTTGATGTTTTTGTCGCGATTTTTGGCGTAGGGCTCGTAGTCGCGATTAGTATAGATGGCATTGAGTTCATACTTTTCAGCAATCTCCTTCCACACTTGCTCTGGATAGCCATAGTAGACGAGTAGATCGCTACCAGCTTCTTCTAGCTGCTCTTGCAGTTCATGAATGACATCATACAGGAAAGTGATACGTGCATCTTCGGTCGGCAGCTCATCTAATATATTACGATCAAAGATAAAAACTGGCTGTACAGGATGCTCACTTTTCAGTGCTTCATAAAATCCGGCATTATCGTGTAGTCTTAAATCTCGGCGAAACCAAAAGCAATTGATGGGCATAAAGTTGATGTTTTGGGGCGTAACAAAGGGAAGATATATTTGTTCTTTTGTTTACCGAAAGATGGAATTGAAGAGCTTTCAAGACTAAGGTTTTGTTCTAACTTTGTCCACTCTCCCCTCATATCCAATCATTATGTGTTCAAATACATTGTCTACATGAGTATCACGCTAGTTATTATCATTTTGACGGCTTTGGTTTCGTATCGTGCTTTGAATGATCGGTCGTTGTTCGAGCAATTGAAGCATTCGCCTTATGCGGAGGCGCGGAGCAATCAATTTTATCGATTTATCAGTTCCGGTTTTGTGCATGGTAGCTTGATGCACTTGGGAATCAATATGTATGTGTTGTATATTTTTGGGACGTATGTAGAAGGCGCGTTTGTGCAATTATTTGGTGAAGGACTGGGACGTATCAATTATGTACTACTTTACTTACTAGCGATTGCGGTGGGTGACATTCCGACTTATTTGAAACATCGTGATAATTCAAGTTTTGCAAGTGTGGGTGCATCAGGTGCTGTTTCTGCGATCCTATTTGTCTTCATTCTGTTCAACCCTTGGGCAGAGCTGTTGCTCTTTTTCATCATTCCGTGTCCGGCAATTGTAGCGGCAGTTTTGTATGTAGTTTACTCTACTTGGGCAAGCAAAAATCAAAATGATCTGATCGACCACGATGCGCATTTATATGGTGCGATTTTTGGATTTGTGTTTGCGATTGCGTTGAAGCCGGCTTTGTTTGGACAGTTTATGACACGGCTGACGGAAGGGTTTCCGTTTTAGCGAAGGCTGTTCCTATGGAACGCTATGGTGTAACTAATGATATTTCTATAAACAGTTTGTCCCTACAGGACATCATAAGTAGTGGCATCTATTCTTACATTTCGCATGACTCTTAAAACTCTTGTCTAGCGGAGTTGAAGTTTTTCTTGTTTTTTGTGGCTGCTCAACTATAACGAGAAAGTATATGCAGATCAATCTACTTGTTATTCGATCAAATCAGCCAGAAAAGCTCTCAAAATTCTATGAACAGTTGGGGATGCAATTTGACTATCATCGTCATGGCAAAGGAGCTTGGCATTATTCAACAGAAGTCAAGGGAACAGTTTTTGAAATCTATCCTCTGTTAAAAAATCAAGAAGTTGCCGATAGCTCGACGAGACTAGGATTTACTGTTCAAAGCTTAGATGAATTGATCGAGCAGTTGAGAAATCAGGGTGTAGAAATCGTAAGAGAGCCAAAAGAATCTGAATGGGGCTATTTCGCAATCGTCAAAGACTTGGATGGACGAAAGATTGAGTTAATCAACTCGAAGACAGAAGAAATAAACTAATACAACGACCATTATCAAAAACACACGAACAAATGAAAAAAGTAGTACTCGCCTATAGCGGCGGATTGGATACCTCTTACTGTGTCAAATATTTGACTGAAGAGCTGAGAATGGAAGTGCATGCGGTGCTGGTCGACACCGGCGGATTTTCCAAAGCAGAAATTCAAGCTGTCGGTGAACGGGCGAATGCGTTGGGTGCGACTTCTTTTCAAGCCATCAATGCCGTCGAAAGCTACTACGAAAACTGTGTGCGCTACCTCGTCTTCGGCAATATGCTGCGCAATAATACTTATCCGCTATCCGTGAGTGCGGAGCGAATGTTTCAAGCATTAGAAGTGTTGCGATTTGCGCAGTCGATAGATGCCAAATACATCGCGCATGGTAGCACAGGCGCGGGCAACGATCAAGTGCGTTTTGATTTGGTGTTTCACGTACTAGGTGAAAATATTGAAGTGATTACACCGATTCGCGATCAGCAGTTGTCGCGCGAAGAGGAGATCGAGTATCTAAAGAAACACGGCATTGACTGGAGTTGGGAAAAAGCCAAATACTCTATCAATCAAGGACTTTGGGGCACAAGTGTGGGCGGCGCGGAGACATTGACATCGCGACATCCACTACCCGAAGAAGCTTATCCAAGTCAGGTCGAAAAAACCGAACCACAGACCATCGAACTACAATTTGAGCAAGGCGAACTGGTCGGTCTCAATGGTGAACGCGCTGCTCATCCTGTTGCTGCTATTCAGCAATTGCAAGCCTTGGCGAGTCCCTATGGTATCGGGCGTGATATTCATGTGGGCGATACAATTATTGGGATCAAAGGACGAGTAGGATTTGAAGCGGCGGCTTCGCTTATCATTATCAAAGCACATCACTTATTAGAAAAACACGTCCTGACCAAATGGCAGCAATATTGGAAAGAACAACTCGCCAACTGGTACGGAATGCTTCTCCACGAAGGTCAGTACCTCGAACCTGTGATGCGCAATATTGAACTCTTTCTAAGAGACACACAGACGACCGTCAATGGCAGCGTTTTCGTCAAATTGCATCCCTATCGTTTTGAGCTGGAAGGTATTGATTCTCCTCACGATTTGATGCAAGCCAAATTTGGGAAGTATGGCGAAATGAATAGCGGCTGGTCCGGTAAGGATGTGCGCGGCTTCACGAAGATTTTGAGTAATGCGGCGAAGATTCATCAAGTAGTAAATCAGGGGTAAGAGTGTGAGAGGTGAAAAGTGAGACAGTGCAGTCGACAACTATACTGTCTCATCTTAGAAATGATGTAGAAATTATCTTTTTGTCTCCAAAATCCTCTTCAAAACCGCCTGAGCTGCAAATGTCCTATTGTTAGCCTGTTCGATGACGACAGAATGATCGCTATTCAAAACAGCATCTTCCACGACCACATTTCGGCGTACAGGCAGGCAGTGCATGAATTTGGCGTTGTTGGTTTGTTGCATCAGCTTCATTGTAATCATCCAATCCTGGTCTATGGGTAATATTTTGCCGTAAGATTCGTAACTCGACCAGTTTTTGGCATAAATAAAGTCAGCATTTTCAAAGGCTTTGGCTTGATCGTACTCGACGGGTGTTGATTTAATAAATTCAGGGGCGAGCTCGTAGCCTTTTGGGTGCGTCACCATCAAATTGACATCGCGCTGCTGCATAAATTCGACAAAAGAATTGCCGACCGCTTGTGGCAATGCCTTCAGATGTGGTGCCCAAGTCAAAACGACTTTGGGACGTTCCTTTTTCTGATATTCAGCTATCGTCAACGCATCCGCCAGAGACTGTAATGGATGCCGAATAGCGGACTCCAGACTTACCACTGGAACACTCGCATAGCGCGTGAGCTGTTGGATGAAAAAATCGGCATAGTCCTGATCGCGATCAGTCAAAGTCGGAAAACTTCTCAACCCAATAATATCTGCATACTGACTGATGACGGCAGCCGCTTCTCGGATGTGTTCCGCTTTGGTCGTATCCATCCGCACACCATCTTCAAACTCTAGTTGCCAGCCTTGTTGTAGGTTCATCACAATACAGTTCATCCCCAAGTTTTGAGCAGCTTTCTGTGTGCTCAGTCGTGTCCGCAGGCTCGGATTCATGAAGAGCAGGACGAGCGTCTTATTTTTCCCCAATGCTTGGTGAGCGAAAGGTTGCGCTTTGCATTGTTGAGCGACTTGGACGAGCTGGTTGAGGTTGGTGACGTCTTTGATGGATAGGTAGTTGTGCACTGTAGTAGCGTTTTTATTTGACTCAAATGTAAGAATTTGAGCCTACGTACCAGAATAAGAATTCTCTACTTTCTATGATGACCAATCTTATATTTCTTGTAAAATGAGTTGTGCTTATTCGGCTAAAGTGGTACATTGACTTTCTGTTACGAATAATAATTAAGCTCATGTTTGATGTCAATGAATTGAGAGCACATTATAGAAGATTTGACGATGATCGAATCAAAAGGATTGCCGAATATGAATCGAAAGGCTTGAGGGAAGAAGTTGTACCTATTCTGATAGAAGAAATTAAAAAAAGAGAACTTGGCAAGCAATTGATTACATGGATTAAAGCAGAAAGAAGACAACTGTCGAGCCAAGAATTAAAAGCTTTAAAAGCCAAAGTGAAAGAATGTATCTGCGAACTTTGTCAGCAAAATCGGCAATTGAAAGGCTATCGCTTTAGAACTCTGGTCGGCATGATTGTTGGCGAAGTCGATTATGAGCGTATATTAGTCGTCTGTGAAAAATGTGGAAAAGCTAACCGAAGAAATTCAGCAATCAGGACATCTCTATTCGGGTGGTGGTCAGTAAGAGGATTGTTAACTACACCCTTCATTTTGATAGATAAGTTAAAGGCACAAATTCGAGAAGAACATCAAAGTGATGAAATCATTACAACATTCATTCAAGAGAATATTGGTCTCATTACAATTGGCTATGATGACAAGAGGGTAATTCAGAAATTATTGAAGACTTTCAATGAAGATGAGAAGGTCAGTAATATTTAGTAGAAACCATTGTTTAAATATGAAAAAGCAAACCAGCGATCATCTGTTTTCTCCACTCCTGCTTTTCTCAAGCGTACTTTTAGTGGCCATCGTTGCTATTTTCGTTTATGAAGGCTTTGGCGATCACTTTAAATGGCAAACTATACCAAAACGATCAGAAATTGAGCAAAACAAGTCGACTGCGCCCGTCGCCAAAGTGCAAGACGGCATTCATGTAGAAAGTGGACTGGTCTATGCTGCTGGTTTTGAGCTGGTCAAAACGCAATGTACTACCTGCCATTCTGCTCAATTAATCACACAAAACCGCGCTAGTCGTGCCGGATGGGAGCAGATGATTCGGTGGATGCAAGCGACCCAAGGCTTGTGGGAGTTAGGAGACAATGAGCGTCCCATTTTGGATTATTTAGCAGAACATTATGCGCCGGAGGAAGAGGGTCGGCGTGCCAATTTGGACGTAGAAGCGATAGAGTGGTATGTGCTGGAATTGGAGGAAAAAGAAAATTTAACATCTGAAGAAGTGTCTTTTTGAAAGTACGTCGTCTCAAAGTAGATGGCTTGAAAGAAAGTCATCTTCGAACTTTCTCATTTATCAAAACGTTTTATAGATGCTTGATAATCAGAGCAAAAATCACCGAACAGAAAGGCGAAATGTGCGCTTAGCTAACGCTGCGTACCGTAAAAAAATCCGTTAACTTGCCGTTAACACTTGACTTGCATTGATTTTTTTTACAACTTGCAGGCTGTGAAGGAACTTGTTCTTTCTCTCCCTGAACATTCATTTCCGCCTATCTGTATCGAACGTTCCAATTTCGTTGGACAGTATGCAATATTGGTTATCAAAACAGCAATTATTGGGTTATAAATTTACACTGTACAATTATGAATCAACCACCTTCTTTGAATGCCGTTAGTCGCGATGTGATGCTGACACTTCCATCTCAACAGCAGCAAGTTTGTCACGTAGAGAGTTTTTTGTCACAACTGCTTTCGAGATTTGAAATAGACCAAGACACTTACGGAAATATCTTGATTAGTTTGACAGAAGCTGTCAACAATGCCATCATCCACGGAAACGAAAGAGATAAACGCAAGAAGGTAAAAATTGCTTTTGAAAGAAAATTCCAAGACCTCACCTTTAAAGTTTCTGATGAAGGAAACGGATTTGACCACAAAAATCTCCCTGATCCCACAGCACCTGAAAATATTTGTAAATGTGGCGGTAGAGGCGTCTTCTTAATGAAAGAACTATCCGATCACCTTCGCTACACCAACAAAGGGCGAACAGTAGAAATGAGATTTAAAATCTAATTTGCCTTTCATAATGCGAAATAAATAAATCCGCCTTCTGAGATCTTCGGAAGGCGGATTTTTATTGAACTCAGACCAGATGACTAATTTTTCCGAATCACATTTTCTCGAACCAGCAGAAAATGTGATTTCTTTTTTTGTGGAAGATGTACAGGTCGATCTACCAGATGAAAATCAGCTCACCCAATGGATACAAGCAGTCGTCGCTCAAGAAAATGCCATACTTGCCGAGCTGAATTACATCTTTTGCAGCGACGACTACCTACATCGCATCAATGTCGACTATCTTGACCACGATACCTACACAGATATTATCACCTTTCCCTACCAATCTCCTCCTTGTATTCACGGCGATCTATTCATCAGTACAGAACGTATTGCTGAAAATGCACAGTCCCTTCAAGCTTCTTTTCTAGAAGAATTGCTTCGTGTGATGATTCATGGTGTGCTGCATCTTTGTGGCTATGGTGACAAGACGGATGAGGCAGCCCAACTCATGCGTGCCAAAGAAAACGAGATGCTTGATCTAGCAAGAGCAAAGCAATTGTTGTAAATCAATCAGAAATTCACGCACATTCGTCGAAGAAGTGGATGACTTTTCCTTTATTTAGCAGAAAATTGTGGATGCAGAATAAGTTAGCTACTCCACTAATTAAATATCTGTCTAATTAGCCAATCGACTACGACTACAACTATGATAACGATTCAATCCAACGCCTTAACCAAAAAATTCGGAGACTTCACGGCTGTCAATGGCGTCAGATTTGCTGTTAATGAAGGAGAAATATTCGGACTTTTGGGACCCAATGGTGCCGGAAAAACAACAACCTTACGTATGCTCGCCGGACTGCTCACCCCGACTTCAGGAGAGGGATTCATCGCCGGACACTCCATGCAGCAAGAACCGTTGAAGGCACGTCGGGAACTCGGGTTTTTGACTGGTGACATGGACTTATATCGCCGCCTCAATCCTGCCGAAATGCTCACCTATTTCGGTAATCTGTATCAAGTACCCAAAAAAGAACTCAAACCACGTGTGGAGCAGTTGATAGATTGGTTTGGCATCACGCCTTTTCGAGATCGCTATTGCGAAAAGTTATCGACTGGACAGAAGCAGCGGACGTCTATCGCTCGGACTTTGGTACACAATCCGAAAGTAGTTGTCTTGGATGAGCCAACGACGGGACTGGACATCATGGCGAGTGAGTTTGTGCTACAATTCATCCGAAAAATAGCCAAAGAACAAGGTAAGACCGTCATCTTTTCTACTCATCACTTAAATGAAGTGAAGCGGCTATGTGATCGTGTCGGCATTATTCATCAAAGTAACTTGGTCGCTTTGGGGACGATAGAAGAAGTGAAAGCGCAGACCGGACAACCGACGCTCACTAAAGCTTTCTTCGATCTCGTCAATGTCGAGGAATCCATAATCATGTAAAGCAACATCGCTGTACATCTCTAAATCTACACATCTAAGAATCTAAAAATCTACACATCAATATGAGATGGTCCATCATCAATACGATCTATAAAAAAGAGCTGACAGAAGTGCTGCGCGACAAGCGTACCGTTTATTTGGTTATTCTTTTGCCCTTTTTCTTATATCCGGTCATGTTTGCTGTGATCGGGTTGTTGTCTTCTTCTCAAATGGAGAAAATCAATCAAGAAAGCGTCAAAATACTGGTCAATGAAGACGTAAAAACTTCACCTTTGTATGCCATTTTGCAGCAAGATAGTACGCTAAGTGTGGAAGAAGGTGCGTTCGATCCAAATGGATTGGACAGCACCAAAAACACCATTGGCTTGGAGATACAGGATATTCAACGGGATAGCAATGACCAAGCACAAGCTTTCAATGTCAACATCTACTATAATTCTACAAAAGACGTCACCGAGTCGCGCGCCAATCGCATCAATCAGCAAATAGAAGCTCTTAACCAACAATTACTCGCGCAGCGACTGGAAGAACGCAACTTGCAAAGCGACTTTCTCACACCCATACGAGTCAATAAAGTCGATCTAGCGCCGCCTGCTGCTCAGATGGGTAAACTGATCGGGCGATTTCTGCCGATGATTTTGTTGTTTTTCATCTTTACAGGGATGATTTATATCGCCATTGATATCACTGCCGGAGAGAAGGAGCGACAAACCTTGCAGACACTTTTTGTATCGCCCATCAAAGTCCCGGAAATCATCACTGGAAAATTCTTGGCGGTCTTTACCGTGGGTGTTGTCTCTGCGGTCATGAATTTGCTGTCGCTCATTTTGGCATTTTTCATTCAAGTAAAACTCATGGGCGGAGGTGACGGACTGTCTAGCATGAGCCTTTCCGTAAGTTCGCAAGGTGCATTTTGGCTGGTTCTGCTGATTTTGTTATCGACCGTTTTCATTGGTGGTATTACTTTGGCTGTAGTTGTTTTGGCTAACTCTTATAAAGAATCACAGAGCTATGTGACGCCTTTGATGATGTTGCTATTGTTGCCTGCTATCTTTGCGACGCAGCCGGGCGTGGAGTTGACGGCTCAGACTGCCTTGATCCCAATTGTCAATATTTTTCTGGCGATGGGCGAGATTTTCATTGGTGATTTTGATCCAAAACTGATGGCTCTGGTATCGGCGATGGCATTGATTTATGCCATCATTGCTTTGGTATTGGCGTCTATCATTTTTGCGAATGAAAATGTGGTGACCGGACAGAAGGTGAGTATGAAGAGTTTATTTAGTCGGTCGTAGTCACGCATTGTGAAATACGTATTAAGCTAAGGCGATTTTCCAAACTTGACGACCAAAAGGACTGTTCAAAGACATAGACTGAACAGTCCTTTTCTATTTCCAACATCGAAGCAAACAGTAAACAAAGAATGGATTACCTAATTGAACGAGACGTCAGCTGGTTGTATTTCAATCATCGTGTCTTACAAGAAGCCATGGACGAGCGTGTGCCACTCTACGAGCGCATCAAATTTTTAGCGATCTTTTCCAGCAACTTGGACGAGTTCGTACGGGTGCGGCTAGCGTCGCTCCGCCGATTTGGTCAGATGAAAAAAGCAGCTCGCAAGGAGCTATTAGAGACCGTCAAACCGAAGCGAACCTTGCGAAAAGTCAATTCGATCCTGGAAGAGCAGTTGTCGCAATTTGGACAAGTATTCTATCAGCAAATTCTGCCTGCACTGGAAGAGGAAGGTGTTTTTTTGGTACAAAGCGAATACTATGATACAGAACAGCAAACTTTTGCAGACCAATATTTTCGAGAAAAAGTAGCACCCGAACTCACGATCACCTTTATAGAAGATGAGCAAGACAAGCCGTTCTTAGAAAATCATAAATTATATTTCATTGTCGATCTAGCTGATACTGATACTTTCGTGATTGTCAATATTCCAAGTGAGCGTTTGGGGCGTTTTGCAATTATGAAGCAGACAGATGAGGAGTTGATCGTTACATTTTTGGATGACATCATTCGTTTCAAAATTGAAGAGATACTCCCTGATCACGAAGTTGTCAACTGCTATGCCATAAAAGTCTCTCGCGATGCAGAACTGTATCTGGAAGATGAATACGAAGGTGATCTAGTAGAACAAATAAGACGACGGTTGTCAAAACGAGAACTGGGGTTGGTCTCTAGGTTTTTGTACGATGCGACTATGCCGGATGATTTGCTCAAGCGCGTGCGCCGTTTTTTACACCTCAAGAAAGGCGATGTGATAGAAGGAGCACGCTACCACAACTTTGCCGACTTTTTTGGGTTTCCGCAGCCAAAAGATCGACCACATCTAGTAGAGACGGCTTTACCACCACTTCCACATCCTGATCTGGAAACAGCTGATTCTATTACCAATTTAATTGGTCAGCAGGACTTGATGCTTCATTTTCCCTATCAGTCATTCGACTACGTTCCGCGTCTCATAGCAGAAGCTGCCAATGATGACAAAGTAGAAAGTATCAAAATTACATTTTATCGAGTAGCGAAAGACTCATCTGTAGCAAAAGCATTGTTGCAGGCAGTGAAAAATGGGAAGAAAGTATCCATTTTCATAGAAGCTAAAGCGCGATTTGATGAAGCGTCCAATTTGTATTGGGGGGAAAAATTGAAGGAAGCTGGAGCGTATGTGACCTATAGTTTTCCGGCGATCAAAGTACATACCAAATTGCTGCTCATCAGTCGAGAGGAAGAGGATGAGAGACTCAAACACTACGCTTATATCGGTACTGGTAACTTCAATGAGAAAACCGCCAAAATTTATGCTGATCACGGATTGCTGACTAGCGACGATGCGATGACGCGTGACATCAGGCAAGTTTTTTACCTATTGGATCGCAAGTTGTTACTGCCCAAAACTTCTCAGGTGATGATTTCTCCTTTCAACACTAGGAAGCGATTTGAGAAACTCATTCGCCGAGAGATCAAGAATAGTGAAGCTGGGAAAGAAGCTTATATGATACTGAAAATGAATAGTTTAGAGGATGAAGGGATGATAGAAGCTTTGGTGCGTGCTAGCCAAGCAGGCGTGAAAATTCAGATGATTGTGCGAGGAATTTGTCGATTAGTGCCGGGTGTTCCGGGATATACAGACAACATTGAGATTACGAGTATAGTAGATCGTTTTTTGGAACACGCTCGCGTTTATATTTTTGCCAATGGGGGAGAAGAGCAAATGTACATCGCCTCTGCTGACTGGATGACGCGCAATCTGGATCGTCGCGTAGAAGTGAGCGTCCCCATTCAAAATGCTGCTATCTATCAGGAAATGCGCGATTTGATAGATATACAACTCAACGATGATAGTAAAGCGCGATTGATTCATAGCGATCAAGACAATCCTTATGTCGCACTTCCTCATGGGATTCACCGTGCTCAAGTGATGACTTATGAATATTTGAAAACTAAGGCAGAAGAAGTTCTATAGCCCTTTTTCTTCCCAGCTCAAACTCAAAAACATGATATTTCCGATAGGCGATGATCAAGTAAAAGGTGGACATTTTCCCTTATTTAGCTATGCTTTTATCGCCCTCAATGTATTGGTCTTTGTTTATCAATTGCAGTTAATGCAGTCCAGTCAGTTTGATGGCTTTCTGATGGAGTATGGTGCGATTCCGGCAGCAATCACAAGCGGTAGCGACTGGCATACTTTATTTACGAGTATGTTCATGCACGGAGGATGGGGACATATCATCGGCAATATGCTTTTTCTGTGGGTTTTTGCAGACAATATCGAGGCGACTGTCGGTAGTCTAAAGTTTATCCTGTTTTACTTCATAGGCGGGCTAGCAGCCCATGCCGCGCACATTTTTTTCTATCCCGAAAGCATCATCCCAACAGTGGGCGCGAGTGGAGCAATTGCAGCAGTCATGGGAGCGTACTTAGTCATGTTTCCCAAATCTCGAATTAAGCTATGGGTGATCGTATTTCCGGTACGCATCCCCGCTTTACTGTTTTTGGGCTTTTGGATTTTTCAACAATTTAGCTCGGGTATGGCTTCCTTGAGTGCACTAGCAGAAGAAGTCGGAGTGGCTTGGTGGGCGCACATTGGCGGATTTTTGTTTGGTGTAGTTGCAGGCGTTTACTTTAGGCAGTTCAAGCTAGAAGCAGCGATCAGGCATTCGGTTTAAAAGATAAATAGTTTTGATTGAGGTATTTACTTTCTCACCTTTTACGCATCACGCACTTATCGCTCTATAATCTGCCAAAGCACTGCGCAAACTGATCAGCGATCTTCGCATATGTGTTTCTACTGTTTTGATGGAAATCTGTAGTTCAGAAGCAATTTCGCGATATTTCATGCCTTCATCTCGGCTCAGACGAAAGATATGTTGTCCTTTGGGCGGCAACTTGGTAATGGCTTGCTGTAAGTAGTCTGATAGCTCATGATAAATGAAATCTGCTTCTGGTGAAGTCTCTATTTCTGGCTGTTTTTCTGATAGTCGAGCATAGGCAGACCGATGTCGGCGCTGACGACGCAAATAATCGATGGAGAGATTACGGACGCACATATTTAAGTAGGCTTTGACATTGCTGGAGATATGAAGGTCTTTTCGGTTTTTCCAAATCTTCATAAAAACATCTGAAACGATTTCTTCTGCTTGATACTCACAAGTGACTAATTTTTGCACGTATCGGCATAGGTAAAGACGATGGCGGTCAAACAACTGCTCAAAAGCTTTGAAATCGTCTTGTTGTTTGATGCGAGCGAATAGCAGAATATCTTCTTCTGTGGCATAGTTAAAGACTGGTTGTCGCATAGGTGATTTTCATTTTATATGGATGCAATCGATTGCTTAAATTGGTCAAAAGAATTTAAGGATTGAGCTTTCTATTGGAAGAATCTCGGACGATTAGTTGAGGTTGTAAAACGGTTTGGTGATTGATACTAGAGTCGGTATCACTCAATTGATTGAGAAAGATACGAGCGGCTGTTCTACCCATTTCTACACTGAATTGTTCTATGGTACTGAGGGTCGGTTCTACATAAGAAGTAAATGGCTCATTGGCAAATCCAATCAGTCCTACTTCTTCAGGAATGCGAATATTTTGAGATTTAAGGTACTGGAGCGCGCCTAGTGCACCATAGTCACTGGAGGAAAAGAGTGCGTCGGGACGCTCATTAGGAGTAGCAAAAAGCTGCTGAGCAGCTTTAAATCCTTTGTCTATATCAGACGGACAGTGTACGATCCAATCCTGCCGAATAGGTAATCCTGCCTCTTTTAAGGCAGCTTTGTATCCGCGTAGTCGTTCGCGGTAGATGTTTAGTTCTAGACTGGCTGCAAAGTGGGCAATTTTTGTATATCCTTGATCAACAAGGTGTTGTGTTGCTATATAACCACCGCGAAAGTCATTGATGACGACCGAGCTAGCTTGAATAGACTCGATGATTCTGTCATAAAATACGATAGGGACCCCTTCTTCCTGCAAATGGGTGTAAGCATTTCGACTATTGGAGCTGCTGATGACAGAAGCAATAATGCCATCGACCTGCGAGCGCATCAAAATGTCTAGTGCGCGCTTTTCTTGATTGCTGTTGTCATTGGTCTGACAAACAATGACGCCATATCCTTGATCAGCTACTTCTGATTCTATTCCCCTGATGATGGATGCAAAAAAGGTGCGATCTGTACGTGGTACGACTACCCCAATAACATAACTTTTTCCACTTCTCAGTGCAGCGGCGATGTGGTTGGGGCGATAGTTCATCGCTTTGGCAGTCGTTAAAACCAATTGCCGAGTTGTCTCACTGATACCCGGATGATTGTTCAGCGCACGAGACACTGTAGAAGGTGTCATAGAGATGCGATTCGCAATATCCTGAATGGTTATTTTTTGTTTTTTGACTCTCACTTTATGCAATCGTTTGCACAAATGTATGCAACATTATTTATAATACAAGAATATAATGTACATTTTTCATGAAATAATTGGTAAATATTTTACTTTACAAGATAATAGCAGAATAAATATGGGTTGAAATTTAACAATCGTTGCCAATAATCATCTGAGATTTAACTTTTTACATTTAAACCAACAGAAAAGCGCGTATAATGTCTTTTTGACACTATACGCGCTTCTCGTTTTCATAGCTACTCCGTAGTAGCGTGATTTTATTTTGATTTCACGATTGTTCCGCTATTGATTTCAAAAGCAGTAGGATAAGCCTCAGAGGGTCTCACCCAAACACGATAAAAGTAAAGTCCATCTGACAAATGTTGACCAAATCCATCCGTTCCATCCCAGTCAATAGTTGTTCGATTGTTTCCAACACGCAGGTTGCCCATTTCATTCTTTTCGATTCGTCTTATCAATTTGCCATCGGAGGCGAATATCTCTATGTAAATGTCCTCAGGCAATGATTCTCCTTTGATTTCAAAAACGAACTGTGTAGTCGTTGAAAAAGGATTGGGATAAGCGGCGACTGGAGAGAAATAGTCCTCTAGATTGACTTCAAAGTCTACTGTGTAAATATAATCGCCTGCTAGATTTCCTGTCTTGTCTTGCGCTAAGACTTGAAGCTGGTAGATACCAGAGGCTGTAAAAGTCGGCGTGAATATAGCTGTAGCTTGATTGTCTGTATTTCCGCTCAGTTGTGCTGGAAAAAATTCTAATAAGCCGGGTTCATAGTTGAACGATTTCAGGTCATCAGAAGGGTATAAAATGCCCACTTCCAGTACTGACTCCTCATCCAATGCTAGATAGGGATTGTCGTCGCGCAATCGTATTTCGATCATGGGCTGTGCGGCGACGATCTCTCCATTGGAGATACGTGCTCCATCAAAAGTGACGTCTAGTAGAGGATTGCGACTGTCAGGGACGACGTCAAATTGACGGACGCCGACATTGTTGAAGGCATATTGTTCTTCGTTGACTTTATCAGGATTCAATTCTATGAGCAACTGCTGCAAACCTCGTAGACCTAATGTCGGTAGCTGAAAATCAATTGTAGTTGTTGATTTGGCAGCAAGTGGTGAATAGCTTTGCTGATAAGTTGCTTGCGCATTTAGCTCATCTAAAATAGTATAACGCACTTGTAAGCTGTCCATATCTATCAAAGTCGGATTGACAATCGCTGTAGTCAGGCTAAATTGATCGCCCTCGTCTATTTCGTCGGCATGCCACTCGAAGCGAAGATTGGGGGCAAGGGCGACATCTGGTCTAGCTTCAAATCCGACTCGCCAATAGTCAAGTTGGACAGGCGTCCGATTGACTTCGTCTTTGACGACATATTCCAGTTGCACATATGGATACTCTTCGGCGTCGAGGTAGCTTAAATCAAGTGTATTGAGTGAAGTTGAGTCAATTAGTAGTCGCTCATCGCTTTCTACATTTGCCATAGCGTATACACGCACATAAGCAGAATCTGCTACTTCTCTAGTTGCCGTTTGCCATTCTAAAGTCCCCCAGCTATTGGCAGGACCTATGGGCAAAGACGAAAAAGAGCCTTCTGTCCGCCGACCGGTAAAGGTAGATTCTACCTCGATGACTTCGCTCTTGTTGCGAGCATAAGCTTCGCCCATAGGAAACTCGGGGTTATCTGCCTGAAAGATCAAAATGTATGGATTTTGTTGATCGACGACTTGTCGCAATAGTTGTGGGCTCGTTCTGGACTCAAAGGCTCGGAAGATGTTGGTACCATATATCAAAGAATCCGCTTCCCAGTTTTCAGCTCCATATCCTACTCGAGGATTCATCTGAGTAGTATAAAATATTCCATAATCGCCGGCATCTATATTAGCGAGCACTTCCGTCAATTTCTGTCGATCTTCCGCTGAGAATGGGTCGAACATATACCAGCTTCCTCTTCCCCAACAATTGACACGTGGATTTAAGCCTCTATATATGTCTAGTTCAATGTTATTATAGATGACTAGATTTATTCTTCCATCGGCATACGCTCCATTATCACACGGATAATTGTTAAATCCTAGACGAAATCCATCTTGAAATAAAGCAATTTCATCTGATAATCTACCGGATGCTGTGGTTGCATTTATCATCCTGATCTCTTTAAAAATTTCTCCAAACTCCATTTGTCCACCTATGAACCGTGACTCATCATATTCATTCTGCTCTAATTGCCCCATATGTGCTTGATTCCATCCATCTACAAATGACTCTTCCAAATAAGTAAAAGAACGCACCTTCCAGTTGACCTCAGGTGCACCTGTCGCTGCGTTGTCGATACCAATACGCCAGTAGTAGACTTGACCATTGCTCCAGCTAAAATTGGGCTGCCAGCTCACTACGCCACCTACTTGTTCTACTGCTGTGACACGTTTTATGGGGCTATCAAAAGCAGCAGTTGTATCCAACTCTATAAAATAGCGAGTCGATTTAGCAAAGGCGTCTGTGGTCGAAGCTTGCAACTGTACAGCGACATCTTTGACGATTCCAAAATCATTGGGGTAAATGGGCTGTACATCAGAGCGAGCTGCGAAAAAACTCAAGATCAGTTCATTATTAGCCTCTGCACCTTCCGGCCCTTCTACAATCAGGTTGTTATCGTCCAATAAAATGCGTACTTGATTGCGTCCAGTAGCGATTTGTTCTTTATTGAGGAGCGGCAAAGCCAAATCCAGTCGCGTACGGAAGTCTGGTGCAGCGATGGTAAGCGTTTTGAGTGTTTGCCATTCACCAGTTGATAGCTGATGTTCAATCAAAATATCCAAAGAGTCATCAATGTGTTTTCCAATATTGTGCAATACCAGTTGCAGCTGAAACTCATCATCTTGTAGATCAATGATATTGGGGTTGATGGTAGAAAGCTGTTTGTTGGATAGATAATCTGGCGCATCATAAGTGTACAGCTGAATAGCTGGATCACCGTGCATCATGAGTACTTGCTTAGTCTGATTTGCCGAAAAGCTTCCATTTCTACCATAGTCTGCCATGGTGGCTTGTACGACTTTCCCAAGTCGCTCTCCATAATTGTCCCCACCAAAATTTTGGTAGAACGCGGTGGCGTAGTTGGCGAGCGGCGCTAGCTGAGTCGTCCAAGTAGAACCAAAGAACCCAATCGCACCTTTATCTTCGAGCAGTACCCATTCTTCACTCAACGTGCTAGCGACGTCGAACACGCGATTGGTGTTACAACCAATCGCATAGAAAAACGGATATCGACCATCATTTTGATACTCGCTTGCTTCCGCTAGATTAAAATCTAATGTATTGGGAGCAGAGTGACCAAAAAAGGTCAACATAGCTGTTCCTTCATTGATGTATTCATCTACTGCTTCTGGAGCCGCACTGACTGACTCTTCCGAGCCTTTGGCAAACACGATCGCGTCAGAACCATATAGGCTGGTATCTAGGATGGTTTTCAGATTGGTGAGCGTTCCTCGAATGTAGGCTTGTATAGCTGCATCTCCTCCTGCAAAATGCAATACGCGTTTTGTCCATTCTTTGTCCTCCAAAGTTTGTGCTGCACCGGAGAAGACAGCTTCGTGTTCTTGTATCTTTTCGAGATAAATACGTACGTGCTCAGGCGTGTAGGCAGCGATTCTTCCCACTGCCATACTCGGCACACTAGAATCATCGAAAGTGGCGAATAGATAGTCGGAATTGGGGTAGCCATAAGTAGGGACTAGGTCAAAGGCAGGATTGTAATTATCCTCACGTATCTTAATGCGGCTGACTCCTTTGCCCAGGATAAATAGGAACTCGCTATCCCAGTTTTCATACGCTAGACGAAGGAAATTTTTGATGCCCAATTCATGCCTTTCTATACCATAAGCAAATTGATCGTAAAGCTCAGAAGCGTCTACGACGATCGGATTGAAGCCGCCTCCAGCTGCGCTAGACCTGTAATCTGCATAAGCTTGTACGTATCCGTTACTATCATCTATCAATTTATTGTGAGAGAGTAGAATGTAGTCGTAGTCCTCGTTATCGAAGTTGTAATCGACAAATTCACGACCTGGCAGATTGGATATAGTAGTTATCTGATCGTCATTTGTTAGATATAGGTCTATTAAGTCCACATTGGCGGGCAAATGTATTTTCAGAACTCCACTTTCTAGTATGGGGCGATATCTCTTATTGTTGGATAAGTCATATAGAATAGCAGATGCGGCATCGGCATAATCTCTAAATTCAAGATAGTGCCCATCAGCATTGGCTGCCAGTTCAAATCTAAGCTCGTTCATACCTTCTAAGTCGAGCACTCTGGGATAGCGAATACCAACAAATGCCATATTGTATCTATCATCGCCATTGGACGTGCTGCGTACATTGATTCTATTTCCGCCTGTATTGGTGCGTAAGTTGCTGCTTGGATATTTGATGGTTTCTTCATGTACCGACCAGTCGTCGAATTGGTTGGAGGCGACATTTTGAGTGTTGATGATCCAGTCAAAGCTATGACTACCTTGACGATTGAGCATCCGAGTTGTGATAGTTGCTCTAGGACCTGCACCATAGACGTTTGGTGTAGGCAAGAAGAATGTTTGATCGTCCGCGTACGATAATTTGGCGTATCCTTCTCCCAGATCATAATGACAAGAGATACTTTCTCTGCTGTTGCTGTATTGTCGCCCGGGTTGAAAGCGATCTGTAAATCTGAGAGCTGTTTTAACCCATATATAAGGAGATACAGTCGGTAATTCATTCAAATCAAATGTACCTTCTTCGACGACAGTAGTATTACTTTCCGGCTTCCAAGTCAAAAAATAAGTACTGGAATCCGTGTACATACTGTAGGTCGGATTGAGTCTGTGACCGGGATCGGTGTATAGAAATTGATCGAGCCAGCCGTCATTCTTTTGCCCAAAAAATTCAATAAAGTCTGTCGAAGTAAATGAACCTTCTGTACTGACATAAAAAGGATGTGCTTCACCTCTGTAGAAAAGCTGAAAGTCAGTGCCCTTTGGGACTTCATTATCATCAAAGACACCGCTAGCTACAAGATCATTATAGCTGATCTTGTAAATACCATCCTCTGCTATTCTTATTTTGTAATACGTCCGATCGTAGTCGATCCATTCATTGCCATACAGCACTTGTCCGTCATGTAAAATTTGTGCCTGACTAATTGCGACATAAAAGACACAGATGAGAAGTAATAACTTTTTCATGAGTAAATTTGTATGGTGTAATCAAACTACTGTTCTGGGTAGAGTAGAAAATTCGTTCTTCAAAATTACGACAAAAAATGATGTTAATTGGTTATGAGTACACCGCCTGAATATCAAATTCGCCCTCCTGATAAGTTCTCATTCAATTTTAAAGAGCTTTGGCAATACAGGGAATTGTTTTACTTTTTTACTTGGCGTGACATTAAAGTCAAATATAAGCAGACGGTGTTCGGATTCCTGTGGGCTATTTTGCAGCCACTAGCTATTATGCTGGTTTTCACCTTTTTTTTTGCACGGACACTCAATATCCCAACTGATGGCATCCCCGCGCCTGTGTTTTATTATAGCGGTCTGCTACTATGGAACTTTTTCAGTAGTGGATTGAGTGGAGCAGGAAATAGTATGGTTAATAACGCTCATATTATCAAAAAAATATATTTCCCTCGTCTCATAATACCCATATCTAGCATCATCGTTGCGCTCTTCGATTTACTGATGGCACTGACCATCTATTTGATATTGATTTTTTACTACGATTTGACAAAGAGTGATTTTTCGCTCAGTTACTTTATGTTATTCTCTACTTCAGTAGCGGCCATCTTATTGACCATACTCAGCCTATGTGGAGCGGGAATGTTTTTGGCTGCTCTGAATGTACAATTTAGAGACTTTAGATACATTATTCCCTTTCTCATACAGTTCTTATTCTTCATCACTCCGGTTATTTATTCTACCACTATCTTTTCAGAAATACCTCACTTTCAGTATATTATGGCAGTCAACCCAATGACAGGTGCTATAGAGCTAGCAAGGTCCGCATTTACACAGCAATTGGACTGGATGACTGTCACGATTAGCACATTTTCTGCTGTGGTGTTCATGGGCGTCGGTATATATACTTTTCGTAAAATGGAAGCTTATTTTGCCGACATAGCTTAAAGTAGCTCTTCTTTTAAGTCATCATTTATTCCATTTAATATTGGAAGATGTTAAAAGAATAGATATTTTTGCCAATCCATCGCGCGATCCCGCGTGACTTTTAACTATTACTGAGTCTTAATTTAATGAAAAGCAATTGATTTTTTATCGAAAAAATCATCTGAACCACCTAGAGTCACAACAAATAGTGGTCCTATCCGAGCAGAAATAAGAGTTAATGAATAAAATGAGACATCACTTTCATACAGATAAGTAGTTGAGGGTAAATAGATTCCTTTCTTGACCGAGCAGATTTTTTCGTTCAGATAAGGCGAAAAACGTAGACGATGCCTTCCGAAGAATCGGAACAAGTTATCGGCGAGGCTTTTGAACGAAATATGAACGGAAAAGATGCCGTCACAGAATCAGAAATTATATGCGCTCAACTACTTGAGTATCTGGATGATAGTTTATTCCTCATTTTGCATGAAGACAAATTCTAGGATAGGTCGTCTTAATTTGCTAACTGCTTACTCTTCTCAGTAAAACGAGTATTCATATTCTAACAAGTTAATATCTCAAACACTAGCTAGCTAAGCGTGAATTATACTTTGCCTTATCAGGAGTAGATTTACTAAAAAGCAAGTCAATGCTTACTTAAAAGACTGATTGACTCAATAGACTATTGCTCTAGATTGTCTAATTATGTGTCATTAGATCAAATAAATTGCTATCAATTACAATGCTTCATATATATAAATTAACTTATGAAACGAGCTACATTATTAACATTACTATTTAGCTTTTGTCTACTCTCTGTAGCATCAGCTCAGATGGTCATCGATGGCGTCAGCAAATATGGTGACGAATGGCTGCAAGGCAAATATAACCAACCCTTTTTCAAGGTTCAGCTAGATCAAAATGGTATCTATCGTGTCACTCATGCAGACATCGTAGGTGCGGATGCTAGTGTTACGCTTCCGGATGTCTCTGAGATACAAGTATACTTTCGAGGAGAGGAAATTCCTGTACACGTAGAAGGAACAGGGACATTCAGTACAGGAGAATACATTGAGTTCTACGGTCAAAAAAATGACGGCTGGATGGATCAGTTCTTATACGTGGAGGACGACATGCAGATGAATACATCTTACAGTATGTTTACAGACATGTCTGCTTATTTTATTACATGGAATACAGGCATACCTGGTATGCGTTACAGTAATTATACTGCGAGTGGTTCGCCTACAGCAGAAGTATATTGCTGGAAGACGGTACAAGAGGTATGGACAGATGGTTACGGTCGTGGAGAAACCTTTACCGGTGGTACATCAACTGCTTCTCAAGCAGACGGTATTTCACCTCGATATTACACCGCCGAGGGGTATAGGAGTGGTGATTTTTCTGAAACCCAATCTTATGCTATATCGACACCTCAAGCTTATATCGGTACACCTCAAGCTACTGTCTCTCATCGTTTTCACACGCAGTTTGGGCAACATCAAATGCAGTATAGTGTGGGCAACACCTCATTCAACTCAGCTACGTTTAGTAACTGGGAAGTGCGCGAAGAGTCATTTGCTGTCTCTGCAACTGATATAGGTGCAACTACTACTATAAATGTCAGCAATGCAGAAGAATTCAGATCAGCAAGTGCGACCATTGAGTATCCACATACATTTGACTTTGAGAATACGGACTATTTTGAGTTTGTCCTAAATAGCAGTGCAGGTGAGCAGTACATAGAAGTCACTAACTTCAATATAGGCACTGCTACCCCAATTCTCTATGACCTAACAAATGGTACTCGTGTCTTGATGACTAATACTGCAGGTACATTATCTGCTACTTTACCGGCTTCTACAGACAAGAGACAGTGTGTGTTGGTGAGTGATGTTGCACTTGGCACGATCAGTACAGTTGCTAGAAAGGAGTTTGTAGATTATTTTGCCTCTCCTGAGGAGTCGGACTATATCGTACTGTCAAGTGATAAGTTGATTGATAATGGAGGGACAAACTATATACAGCAATATGCTGATTATCGTGCTTCTGTAGCAGGCGGTAACTATACGACTGCGGTAGTTAGCGTAGAGCAACTATACGATCAGTATGGATATGGTATCAATCGACATGAGCAGTCCATCAAAAACTTTTTGAAAAAGGCACAATTGTTCTGGAATTCTACTCATCTTTTTATCATCGGAAAAGGGTGGGATAAGGTGAGAATGAAACTTGCTAACCCTCCAACTCAATTCGATATTGTACCTACCTACGGGTACCCACACTCGGACTATGGCTTTGTTTTAGATCACAATTCCTTGACGCCATGGATGGCAGTAGGGCGTATCGGGGCTTATACTTCTGATCAGGTTCGTGTTTACCTAGAGAAAGTGCAAGAGTATGAAACAGTATTGAATAGCACACCTAATAGCTTTGATGATAAATCATGGGCAAAAAAGGTGTTGCATTTCGGTGGGGGAGATGTTCTATTAGGAGCTACTATTGAAAATACGTTGTTTAACCTAACAAATATTATAGAACCAAGTACTTTTGGAGGGAACGTTACCAACTTTTTAGGCGGTAATAATCCAAAATCTGAGGATCCTGCAAAAGCTCTGGATTTTGTGAGAAATGGGGCTAATCTTTTGACTTTCTTTGGTCATTCCGCACCTAATACTATTGATTTTGATATAGGTGAGCCTGATGATTACGAGAACTTACCAAACTATCCTGTATTTTACGCTATTGGTTGTAACACAAATAGAATTTTTGACTCAGGTTCTACGCTGAGTGAAGACTATGTCTTGATAGAAGATAAGGGAGCTATTGCATGGTATGGAAACACTTGGGTGACATCAATTGGTGGTTTAGTGCCTGTGGCCACTAATTTTTATGAGAATATGAGTAATGACCTGTATGGGGGTACTTTCGGTGAAATTTTTAGAGAGTCTTTCATAGAATTTGGTACTTCCGTAGCTCCGAATACATCCAATGAGATGGTGGTCATGTCCTCTATGCTACATGGTGATCCGGCTATTCGTCTACATCCCCACGACTTACCAGACTATGTAATTAGTGATGATGGGACAGTTACTGATCCCAAATTGGTGAGTTTACAAGATAATAATTTTACATTGAATCTAGCAGTAGCTAATATCGGTAGAAATATTTCCACTAACATAGGTGTGCAAATCACTCATTTAGATCCAAATAACAATGTCATCGGCAACTACGTATTTACAGAGGTTGGTCCTGCATTTTTAGATACATTGGATTTAACGATTCCTCTGAATAGTAACGCTACAGACTTGCTTGGTGTCAATACGTTACAGATTACACTGGACCCTTTCTCTTCCATCAATGAGGTGGATGAAAGCAATAATACATTTTCTATCGATTTCTATATCGTAGAGAGTGAGATTAAGCCTAGTTATCCTAAGAATTTTAGCATTTATCCAGGCGGTGTATTGACATTGAAAGCGTCTACGACTACTTCACCAACAGGTACAGCTGGCTATCATTTTCAAATCGATACGACGGCTAATTTTGATAGCCCGGAGTTACTATCGACTACTATTAACTCAGTAGGAGGTGTTATTGAGTGGACACCGAATAATACACTCGTCCCCAATACAGTCTATTATTGGCGAGTAAGTGCTGGTGACATTATAAATGAGGCGACGAGCAACTGGAAAGTGTCTTCTTTCACTTATCTGGGAGCAGGATCTCAAGAAGGCTGGAATCAGCAACATTTTTATCAGTACCAGGAAAATGGGTATGATGGTATTTCACTGGAGGAAGATCGTATTTTTGAATTTGGGCGACTAACTAGACGTTGGAAAATGTTGAACGGTACAGGAGGTTCAGGCTTGCTATCTGATGAAATTGCTTTATTCGAAGATGGATTTCGTACCGGATTTAATAACTATCGATGTGACAGTGGGGATTATCCTAATGCTCGATTGAATATGGTTATTTATAATGGAGAGATATTAGAACGATATAGGGGCATAAACCCTCCGGTTAATTGTTGGGGTGGAGGTAGCTGGTATATGTATGACCCTGATGTGGAGGCAGATAGAGTACAAATGATCAATGATATAGCTGCTATTTCTTCAGGAGACTACGTATTATTTTGGACTACGCAAACTAAGGTGAATTTTGGCTATAGCGCAGAGCAGTGGGAAGCTGATTCTACGCTTGCTGGAACAGGAGGTAAGAATATCTTTAGTGCATTTGAGGCAAGAGCGGATATACAGCTTGTAAGAGATATTGTTGATGAGCAAAATCCTTACATCTTAGTTTTCAAAGCTGATGGTCTTGATTTTCCTGTTGCAGAAAACTATGCATCTAGTCAGTTTGATTTAATTGAAGCTAGATCAACATTGCTTGGTGTTCAGTCAACAGGTATATTCACGTCACCACTTATTGGTACAGCTTCTAGTTGGGGTAGTGTTGAGTGGGCAGTCAGTCAAACAACAGTTGACGATCAAGTGAGCATAGATGTTATAGGTATAGATATTAATGGACAAGAGACTACGTTACTTAGCAATCAATTTAGTTCTTCGATTGATTTAAGCAGTATTAGTGCAGTTACCTATCCAAATATCAGACTTGTCTTTGAAAGTACAGATGCAGAAGATCGTACTCCTGCTCAGTTGGATTATTGGCGGGTCTACTACACACCTGTGCCAGATCTAGCAGTTGCACCGAATGTGAGTTATACTTTCAGCTCACCTTCTTTGTCTTTGGGAGACAACCTAGATGTCAGCGTCACTGTATCTAATGTTTCAGATGTCAATGTGGCAAATACCATTGATATTGAGTTACTTATTATAGATATGAATGGAGATACTGTATCTACTCAGATGACAACCATGCCGGCAATCAATGCACAATCCTCCAGTATACTTAACCTGAGTTATGATACTGATATTGATCTTAGTTTGATGGAAGAAGACTATTTTGCAGTTGTGAATATCAATCCAAATCAAGTGCTAACGGAATCTTGCTATATGAATAATGAGTTGGGGCTTATTCCTTTCACAATAGAAAGCTGTCCGACTGATCAGAACATTACAGTTGCATATAGCAGTAATCAAACGATCATAGCCAGCAATACTATCACTGCTTCTAATATCATCAGTAGTGGTGCTCAGATTATATATAGTGCAGGTACAAGTATCACACTAGAAGTAGGATTCCATGCACAAGCAGGAACTGACTTTCATGCTTTCTTAGGAGGTTGTAGTTTGACACCGCCTGCTCGTTTTGATGATACTTATGCTACAGAGTCGACTGTAGAGACGCGTGCGAATGAAGATGCTATTAATCAGATTGTTGATGACCAGTTGCACATGCGAGTTGTTCCTAATCCTGTTATTAGTGAAGCACAAGTTGACTTTTATTTACCATCAGCTTCTGATGTGAAATTATATGTTGCTGACCTGAATGGGAAAGTTATCACACAAATAGATGCCTTGAATGTGCAAGAGGGCTGGAATAGATCCATTTTCTATCTTGGCAATTTGACATCAGGTGTCTATCTGATTTTGCTAGAAAGCGAATCTGGTGTGCAAGTACAAAAATTTGTAGTGAGCCACTGATTGCTTCTCTATTAGTATTTAAAATAGGTTGTTACCATCAGGGTAGCAACCTATTTTTTTATCCTTATTTTTGTCAACTGATAAAGTACTTATGGCGTCAACAATAAAAATTAAAGGATTATCCAAAAAGTATCGCATCAAAAAGCGACCAACAGCTTATTTGTCTCTTCGAGAACAACTCCTAAGTTCCTTCAGCGCCCGATCAGCAGATTATTTCTGGGCACTTAGAGACATCAACATTGACATACAAGCTGGTGAGTGTGTCGGCATTATTGGGAGAAATGGAGCTGGTAAATCGACTTTACTCAAAATTCTTTCTCGTATCACGCCACCTACTAAAGGATACATCAAAGCAAGAGGAAGAGTAGCTAGTCTACTGGAAGTAGGTACAGGTTTTCACTATGAGTTGACAGGGCGTGAAAATATATTTTTGAATGGCTCAATTCTAGGACTCAAAAAACAGGAGATTAAATCAAAATTTGATGAGATTGTCAGTTTTAGCAGTGTGGAGCAGTTCTTGGACACGCCACTCAAACACTATTCCAGTGGAATGCAGTTGCGATTAGCATTTGCCGTCGCTGCACATCTCGAACCAGAAATATTATTGATTGATGAAGTATTGGCAGTTGGGGATGCTGCTTTTCAAAAAAAGTGTATTGGGAAAATGGATGAAGTAAGTAAAAGTGGCAGGACTATTCTATTTGTCAGTCATGATATGGGTATAATTAGTAATATGTGTAATCGAGGAATAGTACTCAATCAAGGGGATATTGAATACTCTGGTAATATTGTGAATAGCATAGAGTACTATAACTCCTTGCTTGACTTCCCTGACAGTAGTGATCAGGTATCTGTAAAATACAGAAAGGGAAATGGAATCATTCGTATCCTACAAATCGATTTTTTAAATAAGGACGAAGAAGTTATTTCTGGTGGCGATTTTGTTTCAGGCGAAAAAGTTGTAATTAGATTAAAATATGAAATAGCCGATCGCTTTTCAAGAGAAATCGAGCATTTGAGTGTAGGCTTTGCTATTTTTAATTATCGTAATCAATTTGTAGCTAGCTTAAATAATATAATGTCTAACTATGCATTTGGTGACGTGCCAAAGACAGGATACATCTACTGTACATTAGATAGAATTCCATTTATGTATGGTCGATTTACCTTTAATTTAACTGTAGAAGTCAACCATCAACTTAGTGATAAAATTGAGAATGCTGCTGTATTAAATGTAAGTGAGGGAGACTATTTTCTTTCGGGATATAACAACGCTTACAAAAGAAGTGGTGTATATATTGAACAGGAGTGGACAATTGATTCGTAACCACAAAAAGATGATTTATTGATATTTAGTCAATATGTAAAATTTTCTTACGTTGTAAAACTGTAAAGTGATGTCTATATACTTGAATACTATACATAAGGATTTGGTCACCCTAGCTCAAAAATATGCTCCAAAGTACAAGACTAATACCCCTTTCCCTAATATATATTTCAAAAATTTTTTTGATCCGAATTATCTTGAGGAAGTACTAGAAGAGTTTCCTGACCTTTCTCAAAAAAAGTCAGAACGATATAATGATCAATTTCAATTAAAGCTTGCAGGAAAAGGAGAACGCTTCTTCGGTGAGCAAACAAAGAGTTTAATGCACTTTTTAAATTCCCAACCTTTCTTGGAGTTTTTGCAGATTCTTACAGGCATTGAACGGCCAATTATAAGCGATCCCTATTTTTTAGGTGGAGGGCAGCATGAAATAAAGAAAGGAGGGATGCTTAAAATTCATGCTGATTTCAATAAGCATCATCAATTAGACCTGGATAGACGACTTAATGTTCTAGTTTATTTAAATAAAGACTGGGAAGAAGGGTATGGAGGTTATTTTGAGCTTTGGAATAAGGAGATGACTCATTGTGTGAAAAAAATTCCACCGACTTTCAACACAGTAGCTATATTCTCAACTACCGATTTTTCCTATCATGGTCATCCTGACCCTCTAAACTGTCCTCCCGATAGAAGTAGGAAATCATTAGCGCTTTACTATTATACGAATGGAAGACCTGATCAAGAAGTCATTAAAAATCAGAAGCGACATTCTACACTGTTTGTTAGTAGAGCAGGAGATGAAACGGATGTATTCAAACAAACAAACAACTATGGTGTCATAGACCTTATCCGTGACTTAACGCCCCCTGTATTGGTCAAATTAGGCAAAAAAGTACTGAATAAATAAGACTCACAAAGCCATTCATTTCTTCAACATTATCGTCTAAATAGGTTGATAAGTCCATTTTTAATCAACAAATAGTAAAATTGAATACTAAGTATGAAAGGCAAAGGGGGTAAATAATATGCGTACTGATTCCCGAAATACTGAGATAAGTTATACCACTCAGAACTCAGCCAAGAGTGCTTAATAGGTGAAAATTTAACTTGCTGATTTAGTACACGAAAAGCACTTTTGATAGTGTGAATATACTCTGTATATCGACGCTTTTCAGTTGCTAAATCTCTTTTTTTAAAGGTCACTCCTTGTTGATTAATTCTGTAAAAATTCAGCTTCTCGCCGCAGTAATAAAATTGTCTCCCTTTTAGCATTTCAATATTGATATACCAGTCCCCACTAAATTGATAATCTTTTGGAAAGTCAATCCCATCTAAAACACTTTTTCTAAAGATAGTTCCACTCGCATTTACTATAGTGTTATGAATAGTTAGGTTATTCATTATTTCATAATTACCATCTAATAGACAAGAACGTTCTCCTCTATCCTTTTCATGCTTTATAGAAAGTATGTGACCACCACTACTAATGAGTTCACATCTACAATTTACAAGCGAAATATTAGGGTTCAAAAAATGAGGAATGAGATGTTCTAGCAAATCTAGCCTTGCGAAATCATCGCTTTCTGCTATCCAAATAAATTCACCTATTGCTAGTTCGATACCTTTCTTCCATTGCAAAAAAGTACTACCGGAATTGTGATCATTACAAATAAAATGGGTCACTTTTTCGTGTTTCGCAAATTCTTCCAAAATCTCTACGCTTCCATCCGTAGAGCAATCATCTAAAAGGATGACTTCGAAGTTGGAGTAGGTCTGATTAAAAATACTTTCTAGGCGCTGACGCAAATAGGTAGCATGATTAAAATTGGGAACGATCACTGAGATCTTTGCTAAATCTATCATACATTTAATCCTTTACTTGCTCATTTCATTAGTTCGAGTTCCATTCATATTTCTTCTCTATCAGTGCGAATAGCTTTCTATTGTAAGGTGCATAAAATACTTTTAATCTCTCCTTGACCGCTTCCTTTATTTTAATGTCAGGGCGAAAACTCAGATTAGAATTTAAAGGCGCAAGTAACTCTATTGGTACTGCTAGAAAATTTTGTATCTGACACATGACCTCAGGATGTTTAGTCTTCAACTCCTCGCTTTCAAGTATCAGAATTTGATCTCTAGAGTAAAACTGAAAGTATTTAAGTATTTGCTTATAGTAAATCCCTCTATCCATATATCGTGGAGCATGAAGCACGAAATCCATACTGCTTATTTGTTGTATCTCTTCTTCTATAGCCTCCTCAAACGTCCGCTCATCGTATAGATCGAAAGAGCCTCTACTTTTGAAATAGTAATGATACATTTTCCAGGCTGAAAAAGCGCGACTGATAGGCTCTCTCAATATAATAATTAACTTTAAATTTGGATTATATCTATGTAATCGCTCAGCCCCTTCAGGGTGATAGATATAAGTAGGTGTACCCTCAAATAATAGAGTCTGAGATTTTACTTTGTGTGGCAGCAAGAAAGAATAGTGGTATTCCTCTAGTTTGTTCTTTTCGTACCACTCATTATTGTTAAAATAGTGTATTTCTTTGTCATAAGAGCCTTGAAGATGAGAATGTTGATTTAGGATGTCGAATAGTGCAGTTGTACCTCCTTTTTGAACACCAATAATCATAAAATCGGGCTTACTGTAATAGCCTAGCTTTCTGACCAGTAATCCTATCTGTCGACGCATATCACAAATTTAATAATAGTATTATCTCACAAGAAAAGAATAATCCTTATCAGTTTCAATTTTAAAAACTACAATGAGTAAAGACATCACCATCATTATAAAAACTTTTGAGCGACCGTATTGTCTGGAGGCGTTACTCACTTCCTATGAAAAAATGCGTCAAAAGCATGACTGGCAATGTCAAATTCTAATAGCTGATGACAGTAAGCAGCCATATAAAAAATACATTCTTAATCGCTTTGAGAAAATAGTCACTAAATACATTTGCTTACCATTCAGAAGTGGTGTTTCGTATGGAAGGAATGTGTTACTTGATAATGTCGAAACACCTTATCTCGTTCATCTCGATGACGATTTTTGGATGGATAAACACTGTAATCTAAGGATGATGAAGAACTTACTAATTGAAAGTGACCTGGATTTGCTGGGAGGAATGTTACACAATCGTTCAGAGAGATTATTATCTGAATCTAGATGGCAGATACTTTATCGACTTTTCAAAGAAAAGAGAAAAGGTGATTTATTATATGAGATATTCGAGAAGGGTAGATCCTTTTTTTACTATGGCGATTTTGAAGCGATGGGAGATACACTAAAAATTGTACCTATACAATATGATGTCCCTGTTACTCGCTGTGATGTAGTGCTCAATTTTTTCATAGCAAAAACAGAATCAATACGATCTAGAAACATATATTGGGACAATGCACTAAAAACACAAGAACACGAAGCTTTTTTCTACGAAGCTAAACTAAATAACCTAGCGGTAGGTGTTACAAAGTCAATTAGTGTAGAACATCGCCCGATCACAACTCTTCATTATCGCTCATTCAGGTTTGAAGGCCACAACAAGTATGGAACTATATTTCTTGAAAAACATGGTTTCACAAGACTTGAAGATCACGTAGGTAATGGCAGTTTCGAAATAACATCTTCTAATATCAATGAATAAGACGTACTGTACTCCACTTATTTCCATACTCCTCCCCGTATACAACGCAGCATCTTTCCTCTCAGAAAGCATCAAAAGCATTCTACAGCAAACACACACCAACCTAGAAATTATAGTGATAGACGACGGCTCTACAGATCAAAGTTGGGTCATATTGCAGCAGATGGCGAAGCAAGATCGTCGTATCCGACTATTTCAAAATAAAAAAAATATAGGCTTGATCCGGACACTCAATAAAGGATTACTACTTTGTACAGGTGAATATATCGCTCGTATGGACGCGGATGACATTGCTCATCCTGAGCGATTAGAAAAGCAGGTGAAAGTATTGCAGCAGTCGGACTATCAGTTTTGTGGCACATTTTATCAGTTCTTTCCCACAGCTCCAAATCCCGTTTTGAATCGACTCCGTCGCCTGGAACTACAACCACAATACACTCACCCGCGTGCTTTATTCTTCACACCTCTGATTCATCCAAGCCTCATGGCAAAGACAGATTTCTACCGGTCTTTCCGCTATTCAGAAGATTTTCCTGTTTGCGAAGACTACGAACTCTTCTCCCGAATGCTCCAAAAAAGTGATTGCATCAATGTACTAGAGCCACTAATGAAAGTGAGGTTATCGGAGGAAAGCGTGAGTGCAAAATATAAGAGCACACAACTCCAATCCATAGCCAAAATTTATCGACGGCAGTTTGAGCAGTATAGTATTCCCTATACAGAAGAAGACTTACAAACTCAGCTTTTAATCTCTGATAGCAATGATAAACAACTCACAATCAATGATTTGAGTGAAATCAATAATTGGCTAATTCGATTGAAAGACATCAATGAGCAACAATCCATTTTTGATCCAAATATATTTCAAGAAGTCCTGTCTGTAGCTTGGTTCAAATGTTGTCGGCGAGCGTCGATTGGAGGATTAGAATTATACAAAACCTATACTACTAGCCCATTTTCAGGTGATATGATCCCTCTTTCGTTTCAAGTGGATATGCTGCTAAGAGCTTCAGCAAAGCAATTTTTACGATTGTTCCGATAGATAGTATCCTCGGAGACGGCTTGTCAGAACGGTTAAGCTAAATTTTTGCTGAATAATTTTTCGATTGTGCGTTCCAAATCGCTGTAATAGTTCTGGTTTTTCTTGAAGTCGCCGAATCGCCGCCACCAAATCCTCCACATCTCTCGGCGTACACAAAAAGCCACCTTTGCCATCTTTCACCAACTCAGGAATACCACCAACATTTGTGCTTACTACGGCTCTCCCGGCTGCCATCGCCTCTGCTATCGCCATCCCAAATCCTTCCCAATTGGAGGGCAAAACGAAAAGATGGGCCACTTCTAAAAACGGTCGTACATCTTGCTGAAAAGGATGAAGCTGGATATTTTTAAGTGTTGCTTGAGCTTGCTCTATCGTCGATCTCAGTTCGCCCTCACCTACTATGTCAAAGTGAACTTCGGGCAGTCGTTTGGCTACGTGTAAAAGCGTCAAAATACCTTTTGATGGATGTAATCGACCAATGAAAACGACTCTTAAAGTTTCTCCTTTTTGATAGACAATAGGCTGATAATCAAAATATTGAGTATCGACTGCATTGTAGAGAATACTCATTTTACTATCTGGAACACCTTGCTGTGATAGCTGCTTTCTTTCTGCTGCTGAAATACAGAAATAGTGAACTGACGTCCGCGCTGCCAGATAATTTAGACTGCTAAATAGCCGAAAAGCCAGTGGCTGATAATTGCGTGCTGCCAAATCTCCATGCAGGCTACAAAACACCTTCTTTTTCAATCCTACTGCGGCAAAAGCACTGAAAATACACCCTTTCATCAAATGTGCATGGACGACATCGACTTCATATTCTTTTAATAACTGTCGCAATGTTTCTAGGAGTGATAAATGCGCCATTTGAAAATCAATACCGATGACTTCAGTGGCTTCTTTCCGGTATTTTTCAACATAACGACCTGCTTTCGGGCAGATCACAAGTAACCGAAAATCATTTTTCATCCGCTGCAACAACTGTAGGACATACACCTGCGCACCACCTATACCTGCATCCGAAATGACGTGAGCGACGGTCAGTTTTTTGTCCATAACTCCTTCAATTTGACGCGCCAGCTATTCGGTAAACTTATAATCAACTTGGCTCGATATTTGAGATAAAAGTGTTGCCATCTAGAAAGGGGAAAGATAGCAGAAACAGGCAATTCATACTGCTGCAAGAGTCGATAGTAGAGCGAATCTGCCACCGCCATGTCACGCGCAAAATGTCGTCTATTCCATTCTACATTAATCCAATGGATAGCGTACCAGTCATCATTTGGCTCCAAATTTGATTCTCTATAAAGCGTCACCAACTCCCAGCGATCAGGATTGCATAAGTCAGCTCGGATATACTTTGTCAGCTTGTGTTGCGCTATTTGTCGGTTGAGTATGCCGATAGGTTTCAGCCAGTCGGTATTGAACTCATCTACACTCGCTAGTGCCTCTTCAAATGCTGCCTTCATCGCCGGACTACCTTTTGATGCTTTCATGATATTGCCGACGACGGGCAGAAAGTCGTGCTGTCGAAAAACATAAGGTGTATCAAACTCAAACGGTCGCAAGCAAGTCACATCCATATCGACCCACCAGCCACCTTTTTCATACAGCAACTTATATCTGAATATATCCGAAAAACCCGCTACACTTCCCTTCCCAATATCGCCCTCTCGATACCGAAAAATATGCTTTCGATCCAATATTTCATTGGCATCCTGAAGCGTCACACCCTCAGGTACTTCCGTTTCCAATTCATCATAGACCCATAGCTGAAAATCATGACCATGAGCCACAAATGACCGTAAAGTCAGTAACTCCAGATGACTCAACTGAGTCCCGATCCAGAGGCTATGAATAACATCCTGTTGCGTCATCAGTAAGCTATGATTTTATCCTCGATCAACCAAAGGTAGGGAGTTCGGTGTTTAGACCTAGGAATAAATCCTTTACTTTGCCCAAATTTTCTGCTATGAAACTGATCTATCTGTTTTTTGTCGCCGTTTTGCTCCTCAATAACTGCCAATCTGATGAAACGACTACTACTCGCTTCATAGAACCTCCTGACGCCATTGAACCAACAGAAGGATATGATGGCGTTTACAGCGCACTCGATGGTACTTGGGAAGGTAAATTCAAAATCTTTGAAGATCAAGATCCTGGAAAAAGAAAAGTAGACCAACTGACGAACCTGACCTTGAGTCAGCTTGAAAAACCTAGCCTAAAACTCACACAAACCATTGATGTACAGCAAATTTATATCTCCGAAAGCCCAACTTTACAGCGCGTCCGCATCACAGATCGCTATACTGATAATGATGGCAAAGAGCAAGTCGTCAAAAGCGAAGGCGTCAATAAAGTAGAAGATGGTGAAATGATTTGCATCGTCAATAAGCCGGATGAAACGGTGCGTCATAGCGGTAGTTTGGTTGGAGAGCACACCATAGTTTGGCAACGCAATGAGCAAAATCCACAAAAAATAGAATACTTTCAAGAAGAAGTCCACGACAATCTCTACGAGATTATCGGCTATGGGTATTATGAAGGTGACGATACGAAAAAGATGCCGAGGCTGTGGTTTTATGGGCGGTACGCAAGAGCAGTTAGTAACTAACCTTGAGCACTTAGCTTCCGCCCGATGTTCGGAACGAGTTATTCGGCAAAGTTCAAAGTATGGTGACAACAGCTAAGCTGTAGTAAGTTACTTTGTTCACTCACGTTTTGTTGTGAAATTAAAACTATGAAAAAAAATCTACGCGGCTATTTCCGATTCTTTCTCTTCATTGTCTTGGTGCTGTTTTACCTGACACGCTACTTAATTGGTGCGCTGTTCAAAGGGCGAGACTTGAAAAGAGGACTGAACTATCGCCTAAAATTCGCGCACGCTATCCGCAAAGTGATAGGCGTAGATATAGAGGTCAAAGGCTCACCGCCCGACCATCCGGCACTCTATGTCGGTAATCATCGTACTTACTACGATCCGGGTGGTGTTTCGCTTGATGTACCGATGTCCGTAGTGGTTGCCAAAGCAGAAATCCGAGATTGGCCACTGATCGGTTATGCCACAGATTTTATTGGTATTATCTTCGTCGATCGCAACAATCCGGACAGCCGTAAAGCGACACGTGTAGCGATGGCAGATGCGCTGGAACGCGGTTTTTCTGTCTTGATTTATCCTGAAGGAACAACTGGCGACCGTCCCACGACTTTACCTTTTTCTCCAGGTACATTTGCGATGGCTGTCAAAATGGGTGTCCCCATCGTCCCCATCGCTATGGAATACAAACATCCCGCCGATGCCTGGATCAGCAGAACGCAGTCTTTTGCGTCTCACTACATTCAGACGTACAGTAAAAAACGTACACCGGTCAAAATTCGCTACGGCGAACCTATGTTCGACGAAAATGTCGAGACTTTCATGGCAAAAGTCAAAGCTTGGATAGACGAAAATTTATTGGAGATACAGGCAGAATTTGGCGGCGTCGCTTGGGAAAGCAAGGTCGATGACATTCTGAAACAAAAAGCATTGGAGCAGGCGAAAAAGGCAGCTTCCTAATTATCCACAAACTTATATCCCACACCACGCACAGAACGGAAAAATGTCGGATTCTTCGGATCTTCCTCAAAATATTTGCGGAAAGAAAGGATAAAATTATCAATCGTACGGGTGGAAGGATAGACATCATAGCCCCACACGGACTGTAAGATTTGCTGGCGCGAGACGACTTCATTGCGGCGATCAACGAGCAGTTTGAGTAGCATCGCTTCCTTCTTCGTTAGTGTAAATTCGCCAGTATTGTTGCTATTGGCTTCGTAAGTAGCGAAGTTGATTTTGTTATTCCCGAATTCGTAGATTTCCGGCGTATTTTCTGGTGACTTGCTTGTCCTACGGATTAGATTATTGACGCGTAGCAGCAATTCTTCTAAATTGAACGGCTTGGTGATGTAATCATCCGCGCCACGCTTCAACCCGGACACTTTATCCATCGCCGTATCTTTGGCAGTCAAAAACATAATCGGCACTTCTAAGTTGGTCAAACGCACCTGTTCGCAAATCTGAAAACCATCGACTTCCGGTAGCATCACATCCAACAGCAATAGATCAAAGTGTTGTTCTTTAAATTTTTTCAAAGCTGTTTTTCCATCCTTGGCGATTTCTACTTCGTAGCCTTCCAGCTCCAGGTTCAGCTTGATGCCTTCGCGTATATTTTCTTCGTCTTCGACCAACAAGATTCTCATGATTTCGATTATTTTGTGAGTGTAACGAATGGAATGAAAAAGGGTTCAGCACAATTAGTCTGCTAGATGTCAAGGAGTTATAAATTCCTTGACTCAATTGAGTGATCATTTACTAACTCATCAGATATGTCTCTACTTTTGCTTCATACAAGTTGTTGATTTGTCGCGTCAGGTCGCCTACTTTCCCATCTCCTATGAGCTGATCGTCGATTTGCACCACACCGATTGCACCCTTCGCAGAACTACTGATGAAAGCTTCCTTTGCCGTCCATAACTCGTCTACCTTCAAAGGACGTACCTCTACTTTAAATTTGGATTTGGCGATTTCTAAAATATGCTTTCGCGTGATGCCCGGCAGTACATCACTAGGTGGTGTCACGATGGTTTGCTCCTCGGTGACCAAGAAAAAATTGGAGCGCGAAGACTCGCTGATGTAGCCGTTTTGATGATAGAGGAGATCTTGTGCATGAGCCGTTTTGGTCTGATTTCGCATCAGGAGCACTTCAATATAGTTGGTCACTTTGACATCCGCACGATGCCGCACATGGTCATGCAGTAAGAGTTTCCAACCATTTTCGACATATTCCTTTGGAAAAACAATAGGCGGCAACACCAGAACGTACAAATTTGCTTCCGCAGCAGGCGTGTAGCCATCCGCAGAATAGCCGCCCGTCAGAATCAGTTTAAGTCCAGCTTCCTCCACTTCATTTTTATCGATCAATGTACGGACGTGCTCTTTGAGTGCGGCGCGTGACATCGGAATAGTCAATAACATTTGCGCTGCTGACCGCTCGAATCTATCCAAATAGTCGTCAAAAAAGACAGGCTTTCCTTTCCGAATGCGGCAATAGTCAAAAATACTGTAGCCACGATGCAAGGCTAAATCAGAGATGTGAATATAGGCGTCGTTCTGATCGATGATGTTTCCGTTTATGCTGTAATACGACATGGTGGTAGTTTGTCTGGCAAAAGTAGAAATTAGACGGAGAAGGGAGCGTGATTTCTTGTTAATTCGTTTCGTCAAAAATGGAGGAACGTTCGATTTCGTTACCTTCGCAGTTCTTTTCGAGGAAGAAGGACATAAGCAGTTTATCCAAAAAAAATCATAATAAAAATTTCCTAAAGACAACCGATAAAACGTCGAAGTGATTTAAACTTTTCAAAATGAGTTACTACGAGCTATAAAAATTAGCTTTTGAAACCTATATTTTTATCTTTACAAAGCTGGTTTTATCCTTCGAAGCATCTTTTTTTACGTAAAAAATAGGATTTAAATGGGCTAAAGAAAAAGTTTAACCCAGTTCATACAAACAAACTACAAATGAGAAAATTTTGCTTGAGCTTAGGCTTGATGTTAGTGAGTTGGAGTCTGATGGCTCAAATGGATTCTACCATTTATGATATTGTCGAACAACCGGCGCGTTTTCCGGCTTGTGAGCAGCTAGATACGACTTTGGCTGCCAAACAAAAATGTTCACAACAAGCGCTTTTAGCCATTGTCTACCAAAATGTACAATATCCGGTAGAAGCGCGTATGGAAGGTATAGAAGGAACAGTCGCCGTCTCTTTCGTCGTAGAACCCGATAGCACGCTAAGTAATGCCAAACTGCTACGCGACATCGGTGGTGGCTGTGGCGATGCCGTCCTCAATGTCATCAATGCCATGAATCCGACAGGCATCAAATGGATTCCGGCACAACAAGGTGGCAAAGATGTCCGCTCGCGCATGACCGTCCCTATCAAATTTAAACTATCCGAAGCACCGCCTTACTATCTTATCGGTAGTGACACGGTCTACACGCGCTACGAGCAAGCCGCGACTTTCAAAGGTGAGCAGACATTAGACGACTACATCACATCGACACTTAGCTATCCTGAAGCTTATGCAGACAGTTGTCTAGTGGGCTATATGGATGTGCAATTGTTGGTGCAGCCGGAAGGCATTGTACAGACAGTGAGCGTATCTGACTATATGGATTTGGGATTAGATTTTCAGATGGAAGTAGTCAATCTGACGACTTCGATGTTCGGCAAGTGGGAAGCGGCGCAGTACAAAGAGCGTCCTGTGCCGACGACGGTTGATTTGCGTGTGGGCTTCGTTCCTAGCAATACGGAAGGTTGTAAGAGCGAATTGACACAGTTTGAGCAAGCCAATGCACTAGCTGTCGAAAGTATCCAATTGTATGAGCAAGAAGACTTAGAAGCGAGCATCAACAAAATTACAGCAGCACTGGAACTACAACCCAAGAATGCTGAGTACCTCGCGCTACGTGGGCAAAGCTATGTCGATCTAGAACGCTACGGCGAAGCTTGTCAAGACTTATTCAAAGCTCGTCAAATCTTAGGGACGAGTGCTTTCGATCAGCTGTTGATGATTATTTGTCGCATGGAAACAGCAGCAGAAGGGGAGGAGATCGAAGAACAGTAAATCTATGCAATTTGGTAAATGAAGTCTATGCAGATTCTAAAGTGATATTTATGCAGATTCAAAATATTTTCCATGTAATTTCAAAATGACTTATATTCATCCTTGTAAAAAGTGATGAATATGACCATTGTCAAAAGACAACTCAGCCAAGCCATACAATCTTATTGTCTAGTTATCCTATATTAGCAGTTACAGGACCTAGACAGTCTGGGAAGACAACGTTACTAGAGGAACTATTTCCTAACTATCGCTATGTATCGCTAGAAAATACTGATAATCGAACTTTTGCTGAACAAGATCCGAATGGATTTTTAAAGTTGTACGATCACAAAGTGATTTTCGATGAAGCACAACGAGTACCTACGCTTTTTTCTTATTTGCAAACCTTAGGGATGCGAAATAAATAAGGTCAGAAGGATTGACACAGTTATTTTTTTCGAGTTCAAGGCGAAAAACGTAGAAGATGCAGGGCATCAGCGAGGCTTTTCAACGCAGAAATCGGGAAAAAGAACAAGCCAAGAATCTTAGATTATTTGTTTCGCATCCCTTAGTAGATGAGAGTGGTCAGATGGGACAATTTATTTTGTCAAGCTCTCAGAATTTTCACCTATTAGTGAATATTACTCAAAGCTTAGCCGGGAGAGTCGCTTTATTCAAATTACTACCTTCTAACATTGATGAATTAAAAGTGGAAGGTATTCTCCCGGAAGATTGGAAAGAACTTATCATCAAAGGATTTTATCCTGCTATTTACGATCGAAATTTAGCTCCTTCTCCATTCTACGCCAATTATTTGCAGACGTATATTGATCGAGATGTAATCAGCATAGCCAATGTTCAGAATAAGCGACGATTCCGCGATTTTCTTGGTCTTTGTGCTGCCCGAAATGGACAACTATTGAATATCAGCAACTTAGCCAATGAAGCAGGTGTTTCACAACCAACTGCTAAATCCTGGCTATCAATTTTGGAAAGCAGCTATATCATTTTTCTACTACCACCTTACTACGAGAATTTTAGCAAACGCATTGTCAAGTCTCCCAAACTCTACTTCTATGATGTCGGATTAGCTTCTTTTTTAATTGGACTGAAAACAATGGAAGACTTGAATGATCGCACCTTACTGGGATATCTTTTTGAAAATCTAGTTGTGGCAGATATTCTGAAAAAAAACCTTCATGCTTATCGCTTAAATGAGTACTGGTTTTGGCGGGACTCCAATGGAAATGAAGTAGACATATTGACTAAAAAAGGCTCATTATTTGATATTTTTGAAGTCAAATCTACACGTACTATTCTGCCAAAACTCCTGAAAGGGTTGAACTACTTTACTGATATTTCAAAAGGAAAAGTCAACGAGCGTACGCTCATTTATAGTGGAGAGGAAAATCAAAATCGAACCGATTATCTGGTGCGTTCTTGAAAAAGCATTTCAGCATAAAATATTATCATCATGCCACTACAATTCCACCATCAATCTGATCTACTAGAAGCAGGCTGCGATGAAGCTGGACGTGGTTGTTTGGCAGGCTCGGTATTTGCGGCAGCAGTTGTTTTGGCGAAAAATAAACCCATGGATGGACTCAATGATTCTAAGCAACTATCTGAGCATCAGCGCAATACGTTACGATTGGAAATAGAGGCAAAAGCGCTTGCTTGGGCAGTAGCGAGCGTGAGTCCGGCAGAAATAGACGAGATCAATATCCTGCAAGCTTCTTTTTTGGCGATGCACCGCGCTGTCGATCAGCTAAAAGTACGACCCGAGTTGCTGTTGATTGATGGCAATCGATTTGTGCCATATTTGGGTATCCCACATCTATGTGTTGTAAAAGGAGATGCTAAATTTCAATCTATTGCTGCCGCTTCCATCCTTGCCAAAACGTATCGAGATGACTATATGAAGAAAATAGGGGAGGAGCATCCAGAATACGATTGGTCAAAAAATAAAGGCTACCCGACAGTCGCACATCGGGCAGCCATTCGGCAGTTTGGGATAACGGATTTTCATCGAAAGTCTTTTCGGATGTCGTAAAGAAGTTAAGACGGAATCTTGAGCTCTGTCTTCACCACATCTATCATTGTACCCCCAAAGGCTGCGTAATCACTCGATTTCCTTGTGCGCAGCGTAAGAAATAAGTCTGTTTAGGTAAGTCAGCTACATTCCAGCGGATGGTTTTAGTGGCAGATTCCATTTGTACATTAGAAGAGCGTACCATTTTACCATCTTGCGTAAACAATTGTAGCTCAAGCGCACCAGTCTGCCAACCTTTCAAGTCAATATTGACCCAGCTTTCTGCCGGATTGGGCGATAGTTTGACGACGCGTTTGACCTCCATACTTTCATTGGTTCTGTTTTCAAAGTTGCCCTTTTCGAGCGGAAAAACAGTACCATTTGCCAAGACTGCAAAGAGTCCAAAGCCTGCCCCATTTTGATTGCGGCGTGGATTCAAGAAACCGGACGAAAATATCGTGATGGCTTGACCGCTGTACAAAGACAGATCACCGAAAAAGGAAGAAAGCGTCTGGCTTTGATTGCTGTCCATCACATCTAGCTGTACACGTCCACCGAGTGCCGGAACAGTCGCATAGTCCGTAAAAGTGGCATACGACAAGTCATCGACGGGCACATCGTTGATCTGTGGCATGACGACATCTAACATAGGTGCATCTGTCGTGCCATGAAACGCCATTAGATCGACGAAACCTGCTCCACCTTCCGAAGCTACACGAGCAGTAGAGACCGGATAGACATTGATTTTGATGGCATTGCCGTTGGCAGTTTTATCAAACTGTCCGGTGCGGATAACGCCGCTCACCATTAAAATATAGCGTTTGCCGCCGTCGAAGCGCGTTCGCTGCTGTATGGTCATCTGTCGATTATTGAAGCCCAAAACTGGTTTGACAGTCAATGTCACATCTACATTAGCAGGCAGTTCTGTGAATGCTGTTGCGCTTCTGAATCCTAGATTATTGGCAAACGTTCGACCATTGACTTCGATATTGACTTTGCTGACAAGTGGGTCAGGTACATTGTGGATGATCTGAAGAAAAGCGGTATTCATATCGACGTCATCATCATCGTTGTCATCTCCATCATCATCGTTGTCATCACCATCGTCATCGTTGTCATCTCCATCGTCATCGTTGTCATCACCATCGTCATCATTGTCATCACCATCGTCATCGTTGTCATCACCATCGTCATCATTGTCATCAACATCGTCATCATTGTCATCACCATCGTCATCATTGTCATCACCATCGTCATCATTGTCATCACCATCGTCATCATTGTCATCGTCGCTGTCATCGTCGCCGTCATCGTCGCCGTCATCGTCATCATTTATAGTGTAGATGATATAGAGCACTGGCGCATCACTGCTTTCACGAGCATCTAAACGGTGAGCACTTTTGGTTTCTACTTCTTCTCCTCTCAGCATCCACCCGAAGTTTTGTTCCGGCTGTACCAACCAGCTATTGACATCAGCTGTCATGCCTTCGGATTCCCAAGTCGCCATTCCGGTGCCACCCACGACAGTCGTACCACTGACAGTTGCTTCAAAATCCCCACCGGGCGTCGTCCATCTTTCGCTATCGTATCGTCGATGCAGCCAGGTGGCGTCATCGGCTGTGGCAGCGATGCCCATACCTTCCGGTCCGGCAGCATCAGAAGTACCTTCGCCCCAAGATCGTAAGACTTTGTGTAGGTTGACATTATTGGTCGCTCCTGCTGATTTGGAGACGTTCATTTCTAGGCGGACGCCTTGTACGACTGCATTATTAGGCAATCCACTAAAGTCAAATTGCAGCAAGCTACGCCGAATCAATGCGGTGCCGGTCTTGCCGACAAATAAATGATTGCCTGCACCATTGCTGAGTGAACCATCGCTGGTTTCGTAGAGGGTGTTGTCTTGAATGGGATTTAGGGTGATTAACTCTTGCGCGCTCAGACAGTAGTGCAACCCAAAAATGGTCAGCCACAATAGCGTCAAGCGTAGTAAGTTGTAGGATTTAGTCATGATAATCAGTTTTCGGTAAGTGAGCATGAGTGTTTTAGTGTCGAAATTTTAACAGCTATTGTTACATAGTAGAATAGAATTGAAATTTCACAACCATTAGACTGTATGAAAAACGTAGGTTTAGTGTAGTAGGTACACTAAAAATAGCTGCTTAATGCAACGGTGGGTTTGAGGACGTCTGTGGTAGGTGCGGACGAGAAAAGCTAGACACTTTCTACTGATTCAGGTCTATATTTCAGTAGTTTTTGATAAGCTTTGATCAGATTACAAGCGATCTGTAGCCCATCAAATTCTTGTTCGATCAACTGACGCGCTTGTTTACCGACCTGCTTCAGTTTATCCTGATGATCTAGACAAGAATCAATGCATTGTATGAAAGCCGAAGCACCATCCGCAAGCATGATTTCCTTACCGTTTTGGGCATCTATACCTTCTACGCCTACATTGGTGGTGATGACGACTCGACCGAGCGCCATACCTTCTAGTATCTTGACGCGAATACCACTGCCAGATTGTAATGGGACGATCATGATGGCATGCTGATTGATAAACGCTTTGGCATCCGGTACTTCTCCGTGAATATGAACGCCAGGAATTTTGAGTTGGAGAATGGATTTGGGTGCATTTCGTCCGGCTACGTGAAGTTCTAAATTGGGATAGCGACTACTCAGTTCGCTCCAGACTTTCTCCAAAAACCACAGCAATCCTTCTTGGTTGGGCATCCAGTCCAGTGAACCGATAAAGCTAATGGAAGGTGTTTTTTGAAAGGCATCATAGTCCGGTAAGTAGCTGTTTTTGTCAATCCCGACTGGTGTGACCACTGCTTTTCCTTTATAGCCCAATTCGCGATAGATGTCTAAATCGCGTTTGGTGATAGCGACCAACAAATCATAATCTTGTAGGCAAGCTACTTCGTATCGCCTTAGCTTTTTGGTTAAGTAACTGAGGTACCATTTTTTCGGTAAAAAGTGAGTGTTTTCGGCGACGCGTTCCCATATTTCATGCTCTATGTTGTGCGCTCGCATGACGATCGGTGCTTTGGTATGCTGCCGAATGATCGAAATATAAGGCGATAGATACATGGTCTCTAACTGGATGACATCATAGGTTTCTGTTTGTAAAAGATGGATCAAGCAATCGGTAAAATCTGGAGAGACAAAGCGAGAGACGTGATACGAATTGGTGCTGAATAAATTGAGAAAGGCATCTTTGACTTTAAGGTGATTGTCTACTTTGACAGTATGGATGTCTTTGTAATGATTGTAGTGGGGTGGTAGTTGAGCGAGATCAAAGTAATGTTTGGTGGTATTCATTGCCAGCAAGGTCACTTCGCAGCCCAGTTCCGCAATAGCTTTACTCAGATAGGTCACAGCTAAAGATTCGCCATCTTTTAAAGGATAGGGAAACTTCTTACACAGTTGCAAAATTTTCATAGTCAGACCTTATCGGTTAACACTCTGCATTAAGGATGATGTGTTTTAACTTGATGTACTCAAAAGCAAAAGTAGACTTTTTTAGCAGAAAACGCTTTGGTTTAACCTTTCGGAAACGTCCTCTTTTTGTGGAAATCTAGTATGAAAACTGCTACCTCTCTAGGATTCTATAATGACTTCATCTGCTTCTGACCAAGGCGGCGAAACGACACAGAGAAAGCGCAGTGGCGATGTTCCAGTATTGATGACAAATTGTTTTTCGCCTTTCCTGATCAAAGCCAAATCGCCTACTTTTACTGCTTTTTTCTCCTTTCCAATGTAAATTTCTCCCTCGCCTTCCAGAAAATAATACAGCTCAGATTGTGCTTCTAAAATATGTGGATATGACTGTTCGCCTGATGCCAACTCGGCATGAACGAGACTGTAGTTACTCTCAAAACCATCATTTTTTGGATGCAACAATTCTCGCAGATAAGTGGCATCGCCCGCGACGAAAGCAGGTACTTCTTCTGTTGATTTGAAAAACATAAACGAATAATTTTCAATACTGGAATAATGAATTACGTCTTTTTTTACACCTTTTCCACATTACTTTTTGTTTGATTGGTCGAGTGATAACACATTTTAAGTCCAATATGCACAGAACTACCCAATTTCGAGAAGAAAGAGCAGATATAGACGAAAGGCTTAAACAGATTCAGCAAAATCGCCATCCTATTGCTCTGCTATTGGATAGTCTACAAGACTGGCGCAATGTCGCTTCGATCTTCCGACTAGCAGATGCGGCACGGATAGAAAAAATCTACCTTTATCAGTCTATCATCTCTCCGGCACAGCAAAAAAAGCTCAATCGCATGGCGCGTGCCACCCAGCAGTATGTGCCATTTGAGACCATCACACAACTCGATCAGATTCCCGATCATTACCGTTGGGTGGCGATAGAAATCACCAATCAGAGTATTTCTTACACCCATTTTCAAAGAAATAATCAACCCAACTTACTCGTCGTCGGCAATGAACAAAGGGGTGTTCAGCCTACTGTTTTAGAGCGTTGCGAGACTGCTTTGCACATCCCTATGCACGGAATCAACACGTCTATGAATGTCGCTATGTCCGCTGCGATTGTAACTTATCACTTGTTGTCGCATTATAAGATTTGAGATCGCTTTGCTTTTAGATGCCGGACCGCTTCGCTTCTAGATGATTCACTAGATCATCTAGAAACTACCACTTTACTCATTGCGATCAATAGGTTTTATTTTTAATCACCAATAATTTTTTGAGTTATGACTTTTTTGATCAAAAGGCACTGCCTTTGGCTGGCTACGCTATGCCTATGTGTCACCCTTCAAGCACAACAAGATTCAGAGCAACCGGATGCACCGCTAAATGGTGTCGTCGAGCGAAAGCTGAAACTAGAAAAGCGAATGCTACCATACGATAATCTTCGAGAAGCGGATGTGGTCTGGGAAAAGCGAATTTGGCGCGTCATTGATGTACGCGAAAAAATGAATCTGCCCTTTACTTATCCCAAGCGACCGCTGTTCAGTATCTTACTGGAAGCCGCTTCGCAGGGCAATATGATCGTCTATGAAAATGAGGAATTTCAGTATCCGCTATCTTTGGAAGAGATGGAAGTACAAACTTCCTTTTCAGATACTTTATGGATTACGAATCCCGATGATCTGACCGAAAAACAAACCGTCATACGTACAGATATTGACCCCAATGATGTTAAGCGATTTCGACTGAAAGAAGTTTGGTATTTCGATGAAGAATCGGCGAGTATGAAGGTGCGCATTTTGGGTATCGCGCCTGTGCGAGAAGTGCTGGATGATTTCGGTAACTTCAAGTACGAACAAACGCTATTTTGGATATATTATCCGCACGCTCGGCAGTTACTCGCTAGAGAGCAAGCTTATACACGCGGCAATGATGCTGCGCCTACAACTTGGGAAGATATCTTTGAGATGCGCTACTTTTCTAGCTATGTCTACAAACAATCCAACGAGCGAGACGAACGCATCCAGGACTATCTTGCCGGAGGGACAGATCGCTTGCTGGAAGGTGAAAAAATAGAGCAAGAACTCTTCAATTTTGAGCAGGATTTGTGGTCTTATTAAGCTATTGGCTTTGAGCCATTAGCTGTTAGCTATTCAGTGACCAGCTTGATTTCAGCGATAGCAGCACAATTGTAAATGAAGAGAAGAGGCTTGATATGCACAGGAAGTGAAAATACTTACAGACATCAAAGTGGTACACGATGACCTCTCTACCCGACAAAATTTACAAACTGCTGCTGATAAATCAGCCAACGTTCAGCAATAAGGTCAAATAGGTAGTCAAAAATACGTTTAATGCTTCGGTTCATTTTGATGGTTTCCCGAATGGTATCTATCCCTTTTC
>JBCDHX010000017.1:0-56550 GCA_038749535.1 Bacteroidota bacterium | reverse complement strand
TCACAAATGTGAAATTAAGTAATTTTTGCTGTTTGCATTTGACTTGATAAAAATGCGTCGAAGAAAGCAGTTTTATCGAGGTGAATACAAACATTAAAGCGCAAAAATTCTTATTGAACTCATGCTGTGAAATGTCTAATTTTCACTGTTTAAATTTAGACGAAGGAAATTGCGTCGAAGAAAGCGATTTCATTTGGTCAAATTTAAACACTAAGAAGTGAAAATTAACATTGAACTCGTACAGACAGACAATTATCAACAAATCTTCAAGAATACAAATTAGTTTACAATGGCAAAGGAGACTTTTGATCGGTCAAAACCGCACTTAAATATTGGTACCATTGGTCACGTTGACCACGGTAAAACTACTTTGACTGCTGCAATTACTTACGTTCTTTCAGAAAAAGGATTGGCAGACAAAACAGATTATGACAAAATTGATGGTGCGCCAGAGGAAAAAGAGCGTGGTATCACTATTAATACTGCACACGTAGAGTATCAAACAGAAAACCGTCACTATGCACACGTTGACTGTCCAGGTCACGCCGACTATGTGAAAAACATGGTTACTGGTGCTGCTCAAATGGACGGAGCTATCTTGGTAGTAGCAGCTACTGATGGTCCTATGCCTCAGACGCGTGAGCACATCCTACTAGCACGTCAGGTAGGTGTTCCTAAAATTGTTGTTTTCATGAACAAGGTTGATCTTGTTGATGATGAGGAGATGTTAGAGCTAGTAGAAATGGAAGTACGTGAGTTGTTGGACACTTATGAGTTTGATGGCGACAATGCTTCTGTTATTCAAGGTTCTGCATTGAAAGCATTGGAAGGTGATGCAGGCGCGCAGCAAGCAATCATGGATTTGATGGCAGCTTGTGACAGCGATATTCCTGAGCCGGAGCGTTTGGTAGATCAGCCGTTCTTGATGCCGATTGAGGACGTATTCTCTATCACAGGTCGTGGTACAGTTGCGACAGGTCGTATTGAGCGTGGTGTTGTCAATGTAGGTGAGGCAGTTGAGATCGTAGGTATGATGGGCAAAGATGAAAAGCCTTTGACATCTACTGTGACCGGAGTAGAGATGTTCCGTAAGATTCTAGATCGTGGTGAAGCAGGTGATAACGCAGGTATCTTGTTGCGTGGTATCGATAAAGAAGCGATCAAGCGTGGAATGGTTATTTGTAAGCCTGGGTCAGTAAAACCACACATGAAGTTCAAGTGTGAGGTATATGTATTAGGCAAAGATGAAGGTGGTCGTCACACACCATTCTTCAACGGATACCGTCCTCAGTTCTACTTCCGTACCACTGACGTAACAGGTGATGTAGTGCTACCAGAAAACGTAGAAATGGTCATGCCTGGTGATAACGTATCATTGGAAGTTAACTTGATTAACCCAATCGCTATGGAAAAAGGTCTTCGTTTCGCAATCCGTGAAGGTGGACGTACCGTAGGTGCAGGTCAGGTAACTGAGATCATCGAGTAATCAAGCAGAATTTATTCTGTTAGACAATAAAGAATTGAATAGGAGTTTCGGATAATTATCAGGAACTCCTTATTCATCTTAGAGGTTGTTGAGGATTTGTGAGTTGAGCGAACGACACAAGATTTTATTTTGGTCAAGACACGAAGAGCGATTATAGCCATAGCTAAATGAGCGACGAGTAACGCAGAACAAAGTGAAATCTTGCGAGTGCAGCCAAATTTTCAATTTCTCGACAGACTCTTTTACGCGAGTATAGCTCAGCTGGTAGAGCGACGGTCTCCAAAACCGTAGGTCGTGGGTTCGATCCCTACTGCTCGCGCTAATTAGGGCAATATAGTTAATAAGAGAACTATTTTTTTGCCCTGTTTCCTTGTCAATCAAATTGGATATGGAACAGATAAGATTATATATCAGAGAAAGCTACGACGAATTGGTGCATAAGGTGACTTGGCCCAATTGGAAGAGTCTACAGAGCAACACGATTTTGGTGATTGTAGCTTCACTCATTTTTGCAGGCATTATTTTCATTATGGATTTTATTGCCAAAAATGGGTTGGGTTTGTTTTACGGATTATTCCAATAGTACAAACTAGACAAAAAACTTTATGGCAGTAGAAGGACATAAGTGGTACTCATTACGAGTCATCAGCGGAAAAGAAAAAAAGATAAAGGAACGTATTGAGCAAGAAATACAGCGCAATCGTTGGGGAGACTTTATCACGCAAATTCTAGTGCCTACAGAAAAAGTATACAAAATCCGGAGTGGGAAAAAAGTCGTTTCGGAAAGAAATATTCTACCAGGATATATTTTAGTAGAAGCAGATCCCAATCGCTTCGTTGGTGAAATCGTTCAAAGCATCGCCAATGTACCCAATGTTATTCACTTCTTAGGGAAAACAAATCCCATTCCTATGCGGGAGTCAGAAGCTAACCGAATGCTCGGTCGAGTAGATGACTCTCAAGATGCAGGTGAGGCATTGATCGAACCATTTATAGTTGGCGAAACGGTCAAGATTATTGATGGGCCGTTCAATGAATTTGTGGGCGATATTCAAGAGGTCAACGAAGAGAAGAAAAAACTAAAAGTCATCGTCAAAATATTTGGACGGGGAACAGAAGTAGAATTGAACTTCATGCAAGTGGAGAAACAGCAATAATTTTTAGACGCTAGATACTAGACGTTAGATGTTAGACCAGTCAACTAAGATAGTCTAACATCTAACATCTAATGTCTAATATCTCAAAGAAAATATGGCAAAAGAAGTCGATACGTTTATCAAGTTACAGGTCAGAGGTGGACAGGCAAATCCAGCACCACCGGTAGGCCCGGCATTAGGTGCGAAGGGTGTGAATATTATGGAGTTTTGTAAGCGTTTCAACGCGAAAACTCAAGAACAGCAAGGGAAAGTACTACCAGTTGTTATCACTGTATTCAAGGATAAGTCTTTTGAGTTCGTCATTAAGACACCGCCTGCAGCAGTACAGTTGATGGAAGCGGCGAAGTTGAAAAAGGGGTCTCCTGAATCTAACCGTAACAAAGTAGGTTCTGTGACTTGGGATCAAGTTCGTGCCATCGCAGAAGACAAAGCACCAGATTTGAATTCTTTCAAAATCGAGTCTGGTATGAAAATGGTAGCCGGAACAGCTCGTAGCATGGGCATCAATGTAACTGGCACACCACCTTGGGAGACTGAGGCAGAAGCGTAATAATCAAGCAAAAGAAATACAGATATTAATCGCTTGTATATTAGCTATCATCTCAGTGACTTAATATGCAGCGTCCAATATCTAATATCTAAACAAAAGGGAGTTGACTGTCAAAGAGCAGTTGACGTAAGTACCTTAAATTAGTTTATAATGGCTAGAGTTTCAAAAAAGAGAGCAGCAGCTAACGCTAAAGTCGATAGCTCAAAGCTATACTCATTAGATGAAGCAATGTCCTTGGTGAAAGAAGTAAACATCACTAAGTTCGATGCTTCCGTTGATTTGCACATCCGCCTAGGTGTCGATCCTAGAAAAGCAGATCAAGCAATCCGAGGTACTGTGACATTGCCGCACGGTACAGGTAAGACAAAAACAGTTTTGGTATTCTGTACGCCGGACAAAGAAGAAGAGGCGAAAGCAGCAGGAGCTGACTATGTTGGATTAGATGATTTGGTCCAGAAAATCCAAGGTGGTTGGACAGACTTTGATGTCGCTATTGCTATGCCGCAAGTCATGGCGAAAGTAGGACGGATCGGTCGTGTACTAGGACCAAGAGGTTTGATGCCAAACCCCAAGACAGGAACAGTAACTCCCAATGTAGCCGATGCGATTCAAGATGTGAAAGGGGGTAAAATTTCCTTCCGTGTCGATAAATATGGTATTATTCACGCTTCTGTTGGTCGTGTATCTTTCACCGCAGATAAGTTGGCAGGAAACGCTCAAGAGCTATTGGCTACACTGAACAGAATGAAGCCTTCCTCGGCAAAAGGAATCTACATGAAGTCGGTAACCGTTGCAAGCACTATGAGTCCCGGCATCAAAATAGAAGCGAAATCTATTAAATAACCTACTCTTCTAGCAGAGTTTCAATCATATACACGACATGACTAAGACGCAAAAGGCAGAAGCAGTAGCGCTTCTAAAAGATAAATTTGCAAATAACGACTTTTTCTACGTAACAGATGCCTCTACGCTGACTGTAGCGCAAGTAAACCAACTACGTGCACTATGCTATGAAAAAGGCATTGAAATGAAAGTCGTCAAAAATACACTAGCGCGTAAAGCACTAGAAGCAGGCGATGTAGAAAAAAATTACGAAGGTCTGTACGACTCTTTGAAGGGACCTACCGCATTGTTGTTCACAGATACAGCAAATGCTCCTGCTAAGCTAATCAAAGAATTTCGTAAGGATCACGAGCGTCCTATACTAAAGGCTGCTTACATTGATTCTTCTATTTATACAGGCGATGACCAAATCGAGGCATTGTCAAAAATCAAGTCTCGCGAAGAGTTGTTGGGCGAATTGGTAACGTTGCTACAATCTCCAATGCAAAACTTGATGGGTGCTTTGAAATCCGGCGAAACCAATATGGCGGGATTGCTAAAAGCATTGGCAGAACGCGAAGAAGCGTAATGCAACTGTTTGAGCGTAGACAGATCATTCACGCTCCATTAAATTAGGCTTCCAAGCTTACGCATAATACATATATTATCGTATTTAGGAATTGTAACGATTCCGAACTAAAAATTAAAAGATCATGGCTACAGATTTGAAAGCACTTGCTGAGCAGCTAGTAGAACTCAAAGTAAAAGAAGTAAGTGACTTACTGACTATTATGAAAGACGATTATGGCATCGAGCCTGCTGCAGCAGCAGTAGCAGTAGCTGGTGGTGCTGCTGGAGGCGGAGACGGCGACGGTGGTGCAGCAGAGCAAACTGAATTTGATGTTGTATTAAATTCTGCTGGCGCAGCTAAATTGAAAGTTGTCAAAGAAATCAAAGGCTTGCTAGGTATCGGATTGAAAGATGCTAAAGAGCTAGTCGATGGCGCACCTGGTGTAGTAAAAGAGAAAGTTTCTAAAGAAGAGGCTGAGAGCTTGAAAGCTGCATTGGAAGGTGTAGGTGCTGAAGTAGAATTAAAGTAATTCTCTACCGATACAGAGTGAAAGTATTCCTTTCGTTCTTTTGTCTAGGCTTAATGAGTAGTTCACTACTTGTTAAGCCTATTCCCTTATAAGAAAAACTGAAAAAATCAAGCGTCATTGAAACTATTTTTCAATGACTACTGTTTGTACATACAGTCTTTACCAAGTCTATGATAGAAAACTTTGATGTTTTTTTAAGTTGATCGCACTTTGCGTAGTGTCACGTCGTGGCATTAGGTCAAGTGCTGTTGTCGTTTAGACCAATTCGTAAAGATACATTTCGACATAAGATCGAAATAATCAATAAGCACCTCCTCAAAATGAGAATTGATAGAAATCTATCTGACTCATTTACATCATATACCAAGTCTTGATAACAGATTAAGACTATTCTTTCATACTCGTAGCAAAACTAAGAATAGATGACATCATCCATTGGTACGTTGACTGCAGAGCAAAAACGGGTGAACTTCGGTAAATCCCGGGTAATTGCAGATTATCCAGACTTTTTAGAAATACAACTCAAATCATTTAAAGAGTTTTTTCAATTAGAAACAACTCCTGAAAATAGAGGGAACGAAGGACTCTATCGGGTGTTCCAAGAGAACTTTCCGATCACCGACGCCCGAAATATTTTCGTTCTTGAGTTCCTAGACTACTTCGTAGATCCACCGCGCTACACTATCGAAGAGTGTATGCATCGTGGGCTGACCTATAGTGTGCCACTAAAAGCAAAACTACGTTTGTCTTGTAACGATGAAGAACACGTTGATTTTCAGACGATTGTACAAGATGTGTTCTTAGGGAATATTCCTTACATGACACCCAAAGGGACGTTTGTTATCAATGGGGCAGAACGTGTCATCGTTTCTCAGCTTCATCGTTCGCCAGGTGTATTTTTCGGCCAGACTTTTCATCCTAATGGAACGAAAATTTATTCTGCACGTGTGATTCCTTTCAAGGGAGCTTGGATGGAATTTGCGACAGACATCAATACAGTCATGTATGCCTACATCGACCGTAAGAAGAAGTTTCCAGTCACGACTTTGATGCGTGCCATTGGCTTTGACACAGATAAAGCGATATTGAGTGTCTTCGGCTTAGCGGACGAAGTAGAAGTTAGTAGAGACAACTTAGAAGCGGCTATCGGTCGTAAGTTGGCTGCTCGTGTTTTGCGTTCTTGGGTAGAAGACTTCGTAGATGAAGATACCGGTGAAGTCACGACCATGGAGCGTATCGAAATTATCTTGGAGCGTGATGTCGTTTTGGATGAGGATAATATCGAGATGATTCTTGATCCAAATGCGGAAATCGAATCTGTCATTTTGCAGAAAGAAGATATCGAAGATGATTACTCCATTATCTATAATACTTTGCAAAAAGACCCTTCTAGCTCAGAACTAGAAGCGGTACAGTATATATACAAGCAACTTCGTGGTACAGAGCCGCCGGATGAAGAAACGGCACGCGGTATCATTGATAAGCTGTTCTTCTCTGACAAACGCTATAATCTAGGAGAAGTCGGTCGCTACAAAATCAATCGCAAGCTGTCTTTGACAACATCAATCGATACATTGGTATTGACGAAAGAAGACATCATCGAAATTGTCAAATATTTGGTGAAATTGATGAATCAAAAAGCGGAGATTGATGACATCGACCACCTGAGTAATCGTCGTGTCCGTACGGTGGGCGAGCAGTTATACGCTCAGTTTGGCGTTGGTTTGGCGAGAATGGCGCGTACGATTCGGGAGCGTATGAATGTACGTGATAATGAGGTCTTTACACCGATTGACCTAATTAACGCACGGACTTTATCCTCTGTAATTAACTCTTTCTTTGGGACGAGTCAGCTATCACAGTTCTGCGATCAGACAAATCCGCTGTCAGAAATCACGCACAAACGTAGAATTTCAGCTCTAGGACCAGGTGGTCTATCCAGAGAGCGTGCAGGTTTCGAGGTACGTGACGTTCACTACTCTCATTATGGTCGTTTGTGTACGATTGAGACGCCTGAAGGTCCGAATATTGGATTGATTTCAACATTGTGCGTGCACGCCAAGGTCAACAAAATGGGCTTTTTGGAAACACCTTATCGTGAGGTGGAAGAGGGCGTCGTTGACTTGAAAAATCCAATTCAATACCTATCCGCAGAAGGAGAAGATTATAAGCGAATTGCACAAGCGAACGCACCCGTCAGTGAAACTGGTGCATTCGAGTCAGATCGTATTAAGTGTAGAGAGCATGGTGACTTCCCGGTATTGGCACCAGAAGAAATCGAATTCATGGATGTCGCGCCTAATCAAATTGTAGGGGTTTCTGCTTCCATGATTCCGTTCCTAGAGAATGATGATGCGAACCGTGCCTTGATGGGCTCGAATATGCAGCGTCAAGCAGTGCCGTTATTACGTCCAAGTTCACCGATTGTTGGTACGGGGCTAGAAGGAAAAGTCGCTCGCGATAGCCGTATGATGATTAATGCAGAAGGCGAAGGCGTAGTCGAATACGTGGATGCCAACGAAATTGTGATTCGTTACGACCGTACAGAAGAAGATCAATTGGTCTCTTTTGAAGATAACGTAAAAGCGTATTCACTCATCAAGTTTAGAAGAACCAACCAAGGGACTTGTATTAACTTGAAGCCAATCGTCAATACAGGCGATAGAGTGACAAAAGGTCAAATACTTTGCGATGGTTACGCAACAGAGAAAGGAGAGTTAGCATTGGGGCAAAACTTAAAAGTAGCCTTCATGCCTTGGAAAGGATACAATTTCGAGGATGCAATTGTATTGTCAGAGCGTGTTGTGCGTGATGATGTCTTTACTTCCCTACATATTGAGCATTTCGAGTTGGACGTGCGCGATACGAAATTAGGAGAAGAGGAGTTGACCAATGATATCCCGAATGTATCAGAAGAAGCAACCAAAGATTTGGATGAGAATGGTATCATCCGTGTAGGTGCTTGGGTACGTGAAGGCGATATTTTGATTGGAAAGATCACTCCGAAAGGGGAATCTGATCCGACGCCGGAAGAGAAACTATTGCGTGCCATTTTTGGTGACAAAGCAGGTGATGTGAAAGATGCTTCTATGAAAGCACCTCCATCAACTAAAGGTGTCATCATCGACAAGCAGTTATTCTCTCGTGCGAAGAAAGATAAAGTGCAGAAGACTTCTGAGAAAAATCAGTTGGAAGAGCTAGACGACCAGCACGCGATTGCAATGAACGAGTTGAAGACGATCTTAATTGATAAATTACTCGTATTGCTAAAAGGTAAGACTTCTCAAGGTGTCAAGAGCATCTACAGTGAAATCTTAATTCCTCAGGGAAAAGCGTTCGATCAGCAGTTGTTGCGGGATATTGACTACACGACAGTTGATTACAGCAACTGGACGGAAGATGTACATACGAATGACTTGATCGCTCAATTGCTACACAACTTTAGCATCAAAAGCAATGCTGAAGTGGGTCGCTACAAGCGTGAAAAATTCAACATCAGCATCGGAGACGAACTACCAGCAGGTGTCTTAAAGTTGGCAAAAGTCTATATGGCGAAAAAGCGCAAGCTGAAAGTAGGAGACAAGTTAGCAGGTCGTCACGGTAACAAAGGAATTGTAGCGCGTATCGTTCGTTTGGAAGATATGCCATTCTTGGAAGACGGAACGCCAGTTGACATTGTATTAAATCCACTAGGTGTACCTTCTCGTATGAACATCGGTCAGATTTTTGAGACCGTACTCGGATGGGCAGGGGAGCGTCTAGGTTTGAAATTCGGTACGCCGATCTTTGATGGAGCGACGATGGATGAAATCGAAGACTACATCCAAGAAGCAGGCTTGCCAAGCTTGGGGCAGACGTATCTATCTGATGGAGAGACGGGAGATCGTTTCCACCAGCAAGCGACAGTCGGTGTGATTTATATGCTGAAACTATCGCATATGGTCGATGATAAGATGCACTCGCGTTCCATTGGTCCATACTCATTGATTACGCAGCAGCCATTGGGTGGTAAAGCTCAGTTTGGTGGTCAGCGTTTTGGTGAGATGGAAGTTTGGGCACTAGAAGCATTTGGAGCCTCCAATATTTTGCAAGAGCTACTAACGATTAAGTCGGATGACATCAACGGTCGGGCGAAAGCGTATGAAGCGATTGTAAAAGGTGATCCATTACCGACGCCGAATATTCCTGAATCCTTCAACGTGCTTGTACATGAGTTGAGAGGATTGACCTTGGATGTGAAATTTGATTAAAAAATCATAAGTGCCGACTGTTTGGTGTGTACAAACAGTTGGTAATCAATAATATAGCAATATGCCATTTAAAAAGCAAGACCGCATACAGAGTCAAAACTTTGAGAGCATCACGATCAGCTTGACTTCGCCGGACGACATCTTAGAGCGTTCGTATGGTGAGGTGCTAAAGCCGGAGACGATCAACTATCGTTCGTATAAGCCGGAAAGAGACGGTTTGTTTTGCGAGCGCATCTTTGGTCCTGTCAAAGATTATGAGTGCTATTGCGGAAAATATAAGCGGATTCGCTACAAAGGAATCGTATGTGATCGTTGTGGGGTAGAGGTGACGGAAAAGAAAGTGAGACGCGAGCGCATGGGGCACATCAAGTTGGTCGTCCCTGTTGTACATATTTGGTTCTTTAAATCATTGCCCAACAAGATTGGATATATGCTAGGGCTTTCTTCCAAAAAGCTAGAGAGCATCATCTATTATGAAAGATATGTGGTCATTCAGCCGGGTATCAAAATGGAAGAGGGTAGTGCCAAAATGGATTTATTGACGGAGGAAGAGTATCTAGATATTCTAGAGACACTACCCACAGAAAATCAAACATTGCCGGATGAAGATCCAAACAAATTCATCGCTAAGATGGGAGCGGACGCTGTTCGTGATTTGTTGATGCGCTTAGATTTGGATCAATTGTCTTTCGATCTACGTCACCAAGCTGCGAATGAAACTTCTCAGCAGCGTAAATCAGAAGCGTTGAAGCGTCTACGTGTAGTAGAGGCCTTCCGTGATGGGCAGACACGTATTGAGAACAGACCGGAGTGGGCGATCATTCAGTATTTGCCAGTTGTACCACCAGAATTACGTCCGTTAGTACCATTAGATGGTGGTCGATTTGCGAGTTCAGATTTGAATGACTTGTATCGTCGAGTCATCATTCGTAACAACCGTTTGAAGCGACTTTTGGAGATTAAAGCACCAGAAGTCATCCTTCGTAACGAGAAGCGAATGTTGCAGGAGGCAGTTGACTCTTTGTTCGACAACTCTCGTAAGTCCAATGCGGTAAAAGCAGAAGGTGGACGTGCGTTGAAGTCATTGAGTGACATTCTAAAAGGGAAGCAAGGTCGTTTCCGTCAGAACCTATTGGGTAAGCGTGTGGACTATTCTGGTCGTTCTGTGATCGTTGTAGGACCAACGTTGAAAATCCATGAGTGTGGATTGCCAAAAGGAATGGCGGCTGAGCTGTTCAAGCCGTTTGTGATTCGCAAATTGATTGAGCGTGGCATCGTCAAAACGGTCAAGTCCGCTAAAAAGTTAGTTGATAGAAAAGACCCGGTCATCTGGGAAATTCTAGAAAATATATTGAAAGGGCATCCGGTTCTTTTGAACCGAGCTCCGACATTGCACCGTTTATCTATTCAGGCATTTCAGCCTAGATTGATTGAAGGTAAAGCAATTCAGTTGCACCCATTGGTGTGTGGCGCGTTCAACGCCGATTTCGATGGTGACCAAATGGCGGTACACGTACCATTGAGTCAAGCAGCGATCTTGGAAGCACAAGTGTTGATGCTATCGGCTCACAATATGCTGAATCCTCAGAATGGTTCGCCGATCACTTTGCCATCTCAGGATATGGTCTTGGGGTTGTACTACATCACGAAAGAGCGTTCTTCTACAGAAGAGATCAAAGTGAAAGGAGAAGGACAGCGTTTCTACTCTCCAGAGGAAGTGGTGATCGCTTACAATGAAGAAAAACTAGACTTGCACGCGAAAATTCAAGTGCGTGTATTGGTCGAAAATGAAGAAGGAAACTTAGTCCATAAGCGTGTCGATACAACGACCGGACGAGTAGTCTTCAATCGTGCTGTGCCGGAAGGAGTTCCTTATGTCAATGAGTTACTGACGAAGAAGAACTTGAAGCGCATCATCGGAAACATCATCGAGCGCACCAACTTTACGGTAGCGGCTGAGTTCCTAGATCGCATCAAAGAAATGGGCTTCTATTGGGCATTCAAAGGTGGTTTATCGTTCAACTTGGGAGACTTGATTATCCCAGATATGAAGCAAATCGCACTGACAGAGGCGCAGGAAGAGGTAGACGAAGTGTGGGAGAATTACAATATGGGTCTTATCACCAACAATGAGCGTTACAACCAAATCATCGACAAGTGGACATATGCGGATAATCGTATTACGGATACATTGATGAACGAATTGGCATCTCACAAGCAGGGTTTCAACTCTGTATATATGATGTTGCACTCTGGTGCACGTGGGTCGAAGCGTCAGATCAAACAGTTGTGTGGTCTTCGTGGATTGATGGCAAAGCCACGTAAATCTGGTGATACAGGTGGAGCAGTCATCGAAAACCCGATCTTGGCAAACTTTATTGAAGGTCTGTCCGTCCTAGAGTACTTTATCTCTACTCACGGTGCGCGTAAAGGTTTGGCGGATACAGCATTGAAAACGGCGGATGCAGGTTACTTGACGCGTCGTTTGGTAGATGTATCTCAGGATGTCGTCATCATGGAAGAAGATTGTACAACATTGCGTGGTATTGAAACTACCGCTTTGAAAGACAATGAAAAGATTGTCGAAGATTTGGCGTCTCGTATTGAAGGACGATATACTTTATATGACATAGAGCATCCGGTTACTGACGAAATTATCTTAAAAGCTGGCGAATACATTAGTCCTGAAAGAGCACGCTATATCGACAGTGAAGGTATCGAAGCAGTTACCATTCGTTCTGTACTCACTTGTGAAACCAAGCGTGGTGTATGCCGCAAATGCTATGGTAAAAACTTGGCGACAGGACGTATCGCAGAGATGGGTGACGCAGTAGGAATTATTGCAGCACAGTCTATCGGTGAGCCAGGTACACAGTTGACACTACGTACCTTCCACGTGGGTGGTGTGGCTTCCGTTGCGAAGCAAGAGTCCAACATGGTCGCTAAATTTGACGGTATCGTCGAGTTTGATAGCATGAAGACAACGCGTCTGGAAAGTGAAGAGAAAGAAGTTGTTATTTCTCGTTCAGGTGAAGTCCGTATCATGGATGCAGAAACCAAAACGAAGCAATACTCTTCCAACTATATTCCTTACGGTGCGACACTATTTGTAAAAAATGGTCAGAAAATCAAGAAAGGTGATGTATTGTGTGAATGGGATCCATTCAACGCCGTCATTGTTTCTGAGTTCTCCGGTATTTCACAATTTGAGTCTATCGAAGAGAACATCACTTTCCGCGTAGAGCGTGATGATCAGACAGGATATGCAGAGAAAGTAATTGTAGAATCGCGTAACAAGCGTAAGATTCCAACGATCAAAGTCACTAATGCAGATGGCGAAGTGATGAAGAGCTATAACCTTCCGGTAGGTTCTTATCTATCTGTCGAAGATGGTGATAGCTTGAGCGCAGGTCAGACCATTGCGAAGATACCGCGTAAATTGGGTGGTATTCAGGATATTACGGGTGGTTTGCCACGAGTCACTGAGTTGTTTGAGGCACGTAATCCATCAAATCCGGCAGTTGTATCTGAGATCGACGGTATTGTTACTTTCGGTAAGATCAAGCGTGGTAATCGCGAGGTTACAGTAGAAGCGAAAGATGGACAACGTAGAAAATATTTGATCGGACTGTCTCGTCATATCCTGATTCAGGATGGTGATTTTGTCCGCGCAGGTATGCGTTTGTCGGATGGAGCTATTGCGCCGAGAGATATTTTGGCAATTCGTGGTTCATTCGCTGTGGCATCTTACTTAGTCAATGGTATTCAGGAAGTCTATCGTTCTCAAGGTATCGCGATCAATGACAAACACATTGAGGTGATTGTGCGTCAAATGATGCGTCGCGTACAGATCGAAGATCCGGGCGATACGAGTTTCTTAGAAGGTGAAGCTGTCGAAAAATATGACTTCATCGAGCAGAACGACTGGATTTTTGATAAGAAAATCGTCACAGATTCCGGTGATTCTAATAAATTGCGTCCAGGACAGTTGGTGAGCCTGCGTCAGTTGAGAGAAGAGAACTCTAGATTGAAGCGTCAAGACTTAGCGACTGTTGAATATAGAGATGCAGTAGCTGCTACTTCTAGTCCACTGTTGCAGGGTATCACGAAGTCATCTTTGGGAACAAGCAGTTGGATTTCTGCGGCATCGTTCCAGGAGACGACCAAAGTACTCAGTACGGCGGCGATAGGTGCGAAGCGCGACTACTTGTTAGGACTGAAAGAGAATGTTATCGTCGGTAAGAAGATTCCTGCGGGTACAGGTATGCGTAAGTACGAGCAACTTTTCGTGACCACTCAAGAGTCACAAAAAGAGTACGAAGCGCGCCGAGCAGCTCTTCAAATGGACGAAGATGACTACGATATGTAATAATAACGGATAAAGTTGTATAGATATACAAAGCGTTGTTCTCGATATGGGGACAACGCTTTTTTATTTACCTATACTTTAGCTTTTCGTCAGTCGTTATGGTAGGGTGATTTCTAAAGGATAGAGATGCAGAAAAATTAACACATTCTGTACATATCCGAAGTAGAATAAACAAACACTAAATTATAACTTGACCGAAAATCATAATATGTTTGCATAACCGCTCACACCTGTCCCAATACAATACAAAAGGATTCATTGCAAAACCGATTTTGAAGGTAGCTTGCCAGTTACTAAGCCTACCTTCTACAAACAGATACTAGTCAAGATGACAAACAATTACCCATTACTGCTTACAATTGTTTTACTCTCCCCTTTCATAAGTTTCGCACAAACCGATCTTTCCGGCATCATCAACAGCTACACGGCTGTCACGGATCAAGATCAGTGTGAAGCAATCATTACAGTTGCGAATGCAAGTACATTCTCGCCGGGTGATGCCGTCTTGCTTATTCAAATGCAAGGAGCAACCATGAATGAGACGAACACCTCCTCTTTTGGTAGCCTAGTAGATCTAGGTGGCGCAGGTTGGTATGAAAGAAACGAAATCTCAACCATCAATGGCAATCAAATTCAACTGCGCTATTCTTTGCTACATGCCTACGACTTGAGTGGTTCGGTACAGTTGATTACGATTCCGACTTATGAAGAAGCCATCGTCAGCACGACTTTGACAGGGGCAAACTGGGATGGAACGACTGGTGGCGTCGTTGTCTTCGATGCTGGAAGAGAACTGACAGTGAGCGGTGCGATTGATGCGACGGGTATCGGATTTAGAGGAGGACAAGCGAATACTGTAGTCACAGATACTTGTTCCTCAGTTGCTTTTGGTGACTTTGCGACGGAGTACTTTTTCCGATTAGGACACTGGGAAGGGGCACAAAAAGGCGAAGGCATTACTGCCTACATCAATGACAAAGAAAGCGGACAAGGCAAGCAACTCAACGGTGGCGGTGGTGCAAACGACCACAATACTGGTGGTGGTGGCGGTGGTCATCATACACCCGGCGGACAAGGTGGATTGCTGGAAGGTATAGATGGCTGCCGGGGTGAATTTTCAGGATTAGGCGGACGACTACTTCCCAATGACAGTATGCGTCTGTTCATGGGCGGTGGCGGTGGTGGTGGTCATGCTGCTGACGGCAATGGGAGTGATGGTGGTGCAGGTGGTGGTATTGTCATTGTATTCGCTGATCGTATTTTGGGAGGTGGTAGCATACGCGTCAATGGTGAAACGGCTGCTGATGCTCAAGAAGGAGCAGGTGGTGGCGGTGCTGCTGGAAGTATCGTGCTGATGATAGAAGAGTTCAGAGGACTCGTATTGCTAGAATCCAATGGCGGAAATGGCGGCAACACTGATGCCGCAGGAACACCTAATTGTGCAGGACCGGGTGGTGGTGGTAGTGCCGGAAGAATCTACACTTCAGACGCGAATACCAGCAATCCTGGACTTGCCGGAGGAAGTGCGGGAATCGTTACCAACTCCAGCGCAGCCTGCGACGGTACAACCAACGGTGCATCAAATAGCTTTCGAGGTCAAGTCAGACTATTGACTCAGTTTCCACAGAATTTTGTCGAAAGTCCAGTTATAGATACGGTACAAATCGCCAACTGTGGCAACACGACTGGTTCGTCCATCACTTTTGATATTGACTATCCGGCGGACATGTTTGAGTATAGCATACTACGCAATGGTCAAGCCTCTCCTGCGACGACGACTAGCGATGACTCTATTCGATTTGATAATTTGCCTGCAGAATCTACTTTGACTTTGTTGGTTCGTGCAGTAGGTAGCAATGGTTGTTCTAGCGCACCGGATACGATTGAATGTACGACTTTTAGTTGTGGAGGTATTGTGTTCGCCGCTGAAACCAATATCGATACACTCTACTGCTTGGACGATGCAGATGTGACCTTGAGTGCGAATCCAGGCGGTGGAACATTTGCATTGAATAATGCGCCAATTACCCAATTTTCGCCTTCAGAAAATGGCGTCGGGAGGACTGAAATTCAGTATACTTATACCGATTCTTTGGGTTGTATAAGAGATGATTTTTTTCCAATACGCGTCGCGACGACTCCAGAAGTGCCCATGCCAACTTGTAGCGCGATCACAGACAGTTCGGTCGTCTTTAGCTGGGATGCGATTACGGATGCCAGTCAATATCGAATCTTTCCAAGTTTGAACGGCGCAGCTCTAGTGCCGAACGTGATCGACGAGACGACATTGGCATTTAATAATTTGAACCCCGGCGATGCCATTCGGATAGAAATGGTCGCACTAGGTGTTGGTCCTTGTGGCGAAAGTGACACCATTTCCCAGATTTGTATTGCTCAAAACTGCCCGGAGGAAATTGTGCAGATCGACTCTTTAATCGATGCGACCTTTTGCACGGATGATGCTATTGTACAACTTACTGCCAATCCTGCAGGTGGTCAATACGTAGGTGAAGGTGTGACTATGGATGGTTCATTTGACCCGAGTTTGGTGCAGATTCCAGAAGATTCGGCACAAATAAGCGTACCAATCATTTATACTTTGCCAGATGCTGGAAGTTGTCCTGGTTCAGCAGATACAATTGTCTTGACAGTGCTGCCATTGCCTGTTGCTCCGGTTGTTAATTGCGATAGTACGGCGTCGGATTTGGTGCGTTTTGCTTGGTTGCATCCTGCCGATAGTTTCGATATTTCTTATAGCATTAATGGCAGCCCACCGATTATGGTGGCAGAAGTTATGGATTCGCTTTTCACAATAGATGACTTGATGCGTGGTGATTCTGTAGAGTTCATCGTGAGTGTGATGAGCGAATGTGGAATGGTGAGCAGTACGCCTGCTGTTTGTCTCACCACAGATGACTGCGACGATACGACCACAGAAATTCTAGGACTAGCTGCTGCTTACTGTCGAGAGGATGACGATGTGCAACTGACAGCCGTGCCCAGTGGTGGTGTTTTTGCGGGAGATGCCGTATCTACGACAGGTTTGTTCAGCCCGAGTACTGCCAATCTAGGTAGCAATCTTGTCACTTACGAATTTGTCGATCCGGCTGGATGTGTATTCAGAGATACCGTAGCCACGGAAATATCGAATGAGACGCCTGTGCCGGAGGTGACTTGTATACCAGGTGCAAATTTAGTTACATTCACCTGGACACATCCTACTATTGATTCATTTGAGTATCAATATTTTGTAGGTGCTGAAAATCCGGTTGGTCCGATATTTACTACTGATACAAGTCTGATGATAACGGGATTGATGTCAGGTGATGAAGTGTTTTTTTCTGTTACGGCGCTTAGTTCTACCGGATGTGGAAATAGTGTTGCCTCTGACCCCATACCTCCTTGTGTAGTAGAAGATTGCTCCAATGACGACCCACCTGTCATCCAAAATTTAGCAGAAAACTACTGTGTCGATCAAGACGCAGTCATACTAGAAGCAGAACCATCTGGAGGTACTTTTTTGATAGAAGGTGATGTCGTGACGACTATCGATCCCGCAAGTTTGGGGATAGGTACTTTTCAGTTGGAATATGTATTCATCGACATCGGAGGGTGTGAGTTACGCACAGATGCCATCATTGAAATCGTAGAAACCCTAGCTCCACCGACCATTAATTGTAGCGATTCTACTGCTCAGTCACTCGAATTTACCTGGGACAATGCTGGTGGGCTAGAATTTGGATACAATATCATTGTGGGAAGCGATACCATTCGGACGGATACAACTAGCTTGGGTATGGTGTCCATCGGTGGATTGTCTCCAGCAGATTCTGCCTTGATTGAGTTGATTCCGGTTGGTTCTAATCTCTGTGTGCAAGGCACGACGACACAAGTCTGCTATACCATAGAATGTAATGAAACGCTCGAAGCGACATCTGATCTAGCAGGTGAATACTGTTTGAGTGATCGTAATATCGAATTGAATGCGATGCCAAGTGGTGGTATTTTTAGTGGTGATGGCGTCGATCCCGAAGGCTTCTTCAATCCAGCATTGGCAGGTTCGGGAGAACTCAGGATTGCCTATGATTTTGTAGATGAGCTAGGTTGTCCCGGGACAGATACCTTTACTACCAATATCGTACTAGCAGTGACGCCACCGACAGTCAGTTGTGGGGATGTCAATGCGTCTTCGGCTACTTTCAACTGGTCGCATCCCAATGCAGAAGCGGTCTTTGGCTATTCCGTCAGTTTGGATGGTGTTGATTTTTCACCGGAAGTCATTAGTGCTGACACGATATATACCCAAAATAATGTAGCTGCCAATAGCGAAGTGATTCTGCGTATTTATACCATTGGGCCGGAAGAATGTGGCAATAGCGACACCATCATCATCAGTTGCTCTACCAATAACTGTGTGCCTTTTGACTTGAATGTTCTTCCGGTAGGCGATGTTTGCGTAGGCGAAGATGCAGAAATCATTGATTTGGAGACCAATCTGCCGGACAGCATTGTGCTACTCGATGGTCGCTGGATAGGCGATGGAATAATCGATGAAGAGGAAGGCTTTTTTGACCCAACTGACCCTAATGTAAATATGGGACCAAATTTGGTTCGTTTTGAAGGAACAGATGCCAATGGATGTCCTTATGAAACATCGACTTCTATCAATTTGCGACTACAACCTATCATTGAAATACTGGAAGCACCGGAAATCAATTGTCAAGATAGTTTGATCGTCTTGGGGACGAATATGAGCAACACAGACGAGGAGACTAATTATAGATGGGAGACCATAGAAGGAAATATTATTTCAGGTGAAAATGAAAGCAATGCCGTCGTTAATAGAGCTGGAACATACATCATCACAGCTAGCAACGGTAGTTGTATGACAATGGATTCTTTGGTCATTCTAGAAAATCGTGTGCTACCAGTAGCAGATGCCGGAGCGAATCAGTCGGTTGCTTGTGATGCGACGATGATGGTCAAATTGGGTGGCGCAGGGACGAGTGATGGAGATCAATACATCTATTCTTGGGCAGGTCCTGCCAATTTTACCAGCAATGACATGATGATAGAAGTGACAGAAGTTGGTACTTACACTCTAATTGTAGAAGACACCACTAACTTTTGTCGCTCCGAGCCTTCTATGGTAGAAGTGATTGACAGTTCTTCTACTGTGACGGCTTTGATTAATGTAGGTGGTTTGTTGACTTGTGAGAATGAAACGGTGACGCTGGACGGAGCTAATTCAGCGGGTGAAGGTGATTTACAATATGAGTGGTCGAATGCGCAAGGTATCGTCTCTGATTTTTCTGCTCAATCCACTTTTGCAGTTACAGAACCTGGCAATTACAGTTTGCGCGTACGTGATGCTGGCGGCTGTGTGGCAAGTACCTCAGTTGTCATAGGAGAAGACAGAGACTTACCGAATGTAGATGCCGGACCGAATCAAAACATCGGCTGTGTGATCGAAGAAGTGACTTTGGGGAGTGATAGCAACGATACAGGCAGCAATTTCCAATTTAGGTGGACAGGTGGTAATTTAGGCACTGACGCGCCGCTACGCCCGATGGTGACGACAGATGGTATCTATATTTTGACGATTCGGAATACACAAAATGGCTGTGTCGCTAGTGATACGGCATTCGTGACCGCCAATGATGCGCTCATCACCGGACTGAACAGTACTATCGAAACGCCGCTTTGCTTTGGAGATGATAATGGTAGCATCATCATCAATGAAGTACTGGGGGGAACAGCACCTTATCTATATGCTTTCAATGGTGGACGTTTTTCTTCTTTGAATCGCTTTTCTAACTTGACGCCAGCCAACTACACCATAGAAGTGCGTGATGCGGCTGGTTGCTCTTTTGAGGCGAACGTAGTCGTAGAAGCACCGCTAGAAGTACAAGCGACTCTGAGCGCGGAGACGGAAATTACTTTGGGTGATAGTGTTGTGGTTGATTTACTGCTCAATCCTGCACCGGACTCCCTCAATCGCATCAGCTGGAACGTCAACGACTCTATAGCTTGCGAAGGTTGTGTGGAATTTGGGATTCGTCCGAGTGACAAGACGACCATTTTAGTAGAAGTAGAGGATATGAATGGCTGTGTGGTGAGAGATATTTTGACCTTATTTGTCGTCAATGATGACCGCATTTTTATGCCGAATGCTTTTTCTCCAAATGGTGATAGTCGAAACGATCGCTTCTTCTTGCAAGTGGGCGAAAATGTAGATCGTATAGATGACTTGAAAATCTATGACCGCTGGGGAATGCTCGTCTTCCAGCAAAACGAAGTGCCACTGAATGACCCAACAGCTGGCTGGGACGGGACTTTCCGAGGTAAGTTGCTGAATCCGGCGGTGTTTGTGTATAGTGCCATCATCACGTATAAAGATGGACGGACGGAGACGATTTTGGGAGATGTGACTTTGATACGATAGAGAGAGTGAGAGAGCGGACGAAGTTCCAATTAAAAACGTGCTACATAAAGCGGATGACTCTATCTATCTCGAACTTCGGGAGTCATTCGTTTATGAAATATATCAATAAGAACATGAAGCTAGAACACATAGGCATTGCCGTCAAAAACATGGAGGCGAGTAATCAGCTGTTTGAAAGTTTGCTGGGCGTGTCACCTTACAAAATTGAAGAGGTTGCTTCGGAGCAAGTCAAAACCTCTTTTTTTCAAACAGGCGAGTCCAAGATAGAGCTGCTAGAGGCAACTGGTGAGCAAAGTGCGATCCATCAATATATCCAAAAGCGTGGAGAAGGCATCCATCATATTGCTTTTGAAGTGGAGGATATTTACGTGGTCATGGAGGACATGAGAGAAAAGGGATTTCGTGTGCTCAATGAGCAGCCAAAGCGGGGCGCGGACAATAAACTGGTCTGTTTCATTCATCCAAAATCTGCGAACGGCGTGCTAGTAGAATTGTGTCAAACGATAGAAGAAGAAGTATCGAGTTAGTCGCATAAACTGACCATCAACCGTTCGAGTTGCTTTCGTACAGCACCACTGCCACCTGTATAGTTATTCGCCAAAAAAGTAAAAGCGACCAACTCACCGGAGCGCGTCGTAGCATAGCCTGCATAAGCGCGCACCCGCCCTATACTTCCACTTTTTGCTCGGATATTCCCTTGTGCGCGTGTTCCTTTGAAGAGGTATTTGATGGTGCCGGATTGTCCCCCTACTGGAAGGGTATTGTAGAAAGCTTGAAATGCAGTTTTGTCTCTGGCGATGATTTGCAGTATTTGTGCTAGTTGCTTTGGTGTGATACCATTTCGAGCAGAAAGACCGCTGCCATCTTCCAAATACCAGCCTTTCACATTTACTCCTTTTTGTTCCCAATATGTTTTGGTTGCGTTGATACCACCTTGCAGACTATTTTTAGCATTACTCTTTGCACCGATGGCGCGTAGCATACTTTCGCAGTAGATGTTGACGCTTTTGTAGTTGGCGCGCTTGGCGATAGCAGAGAGTTTGGGAGAATAGTGGGTGTGAAAAGTGGTGCGCGTGCTGGTTGACTTTTCTTCTATATCCGTCGCCAATTTACGAGCAGTTGCGATACCTGCCTCTTCCAAAGCATAGAGCAACTGATGTGCTGCAAAGAAAGGCGGATCCGGCAGTGAGCCTTTGATGGTGAAAAGTCCGCTACCGACCGGAATCGTGCCCCGGATAAAGCGTGTATATGCGTATGGTCCGCCGTAAATGTAAGCGTTGTCGCCAGTGTTTCTTCCAGCTGATTTTAGTTCGTTGATAAAATATAAATTGGGGACTTCGGGACTAACTTTTGCGACCGGAGGCGTCATACCGAGTCGCGCTTGCTGTTGAAAAGAGAGGTAATAAAAGTTTTCGTGTAGGTTCAATCCCCACACACCGGAAGCATAATAATTGCCTAAATCCGACCACTGCCAATTGCGACCAGCCATATTGCCTTTGAAATAAGAGCCGTCGCCGATGATCTTTCCTTCTATGCGTTGTATACCAGCTTTTTGAATAGCTGCCACCCATTCTTGCGTCACGGTCTCCAAGTCAGTCGCTTCCTGCATCTGATCTGAGCCCAAAGTTGGATCGCCGAAACCTTTGATATACAAATTGCCACGCAAAATGCCATCCTCTATGCGCCCATCATACTGCAGTTCTGTTTTGAACTGATAATCTGCTCCCAATATCCCTAAAGCTGTGGCAGTCGTCACTGCTTTGAGCGTTGATGCCGGGATGTGTATTTTTTGTGCATTGTGCTGTGCTATGACTTGTCCGTTATTGACTTTGACAGCATACGCGCCCAACATACCTGCTTGTAGATTTTCGGCGCGAGCGGTTTGATCGAGGAGTTTTTGTGTACCTGATTGGGAGAAGGCGAAAGTGGGCAGCAATAATAGTAAAGCGCAAAGAGAAATCGAGTGCATAAGTGGGATAGAATAAAAAGTGATGTTGAATATTTTGGATTTATGATTTTGGATGTCAGATTGCGCTTACAATAAACTGCATATCAAAGCTTTATATATCCTAAAAGTGATAATTTCTACTACTCAAATCTAAACGCTCTAATACCGACAGTATGTCAGAAAAGCATCAAGAACTAGGTGTTTCAGCAAAAATAATTTCGATGACACCTTTGGTTTTTTGTTGGGCAAGTTCTTGGAGTTCTAGTTGCTTACTTTCATTGACGACTTTGACTTCGATGTCCAGATCTTTTTCCAATATCGTCGCCAAATCCTCAGCTTCGCGTTTATCCTCGGGACTAAAATAGCGTACTTCATTTCTTTGAACGTCTTTCATATTGACGCGATGTGCATTGCCACTTGCTGTGATGCCTTGACCACGCAGCGCACTGACTGTCACACCGACGCGCTCATCATTTTCGCGAGCTACGGATGCGACATAGACTTTCTTGACCGCGCGATCCAAATATTCCAATTCCTCTTTGTCTATGGAGCTCACTTTGGGTACAAAATCTTGACCGACGGCTATATCATCACGTTGATAAAAATCTGGTCGGACATATACTTTGAGTTCGTCATAGCCGACACTGCTCGGAAAACCGATACGAATCGTATTCAAGCCTTCCGTAAACAACACATCGGGAATATCATACTGATTGAAATTGAACTCCCATTCCAGCGGATTGTCACGCACTAGCTTTCCAGCATCTCTGAATTCCAGTCCTTCCACTTCAATGTTTAGTGCTTCTCGCTTACGCGCTGGACCGTTCTCCGCGAAGATATGTAGCACAGAATCTCCTCGACTGATGATGGGGTCTTCGATGACAAACTGCGGTAGTTTGCGGATGAAGAGTGCCTTGACTTCAGGATAGAGCAGTGGAATCAAAGCCAAAATGATCGGCACGATGATGATTTGCCAAATTTTTAACTTGAAGGCTCGCTTGTTTTGTGTGGACTCGCTCATAGCAGGTAGTATTTGTGCAATGGTATTATACCAATTTCAAAAACAAATTACGTATACAAATTGCTTCTTTTGAAGCTACTCTTTGTTGAAAATGCTCGCCTTAGCTACGGCTAGGCCTGTGCTTTTCGCCTTGATTAGCCCCAAAATAATCTAATTTCTATTTACGTACTTCATTATTGAATCTGGTATTACTTCTCTATTCAATCAACGCAACGTGGTGCTAGATAAGTTCAAACTTAGGAAAGTTTAAGGAAATATTAGAGGACAGATCATCGCAGGAAAGCCCACCAGAAAAAAACGGCATCTCCCAGATGGGAGACACCGTCTACATTACTAAATCACATAAGAGAAAGACCAGAGCCTGAGACCCGTCTCTCTCTTATATCAGTTAGTGTTAGTCTGTCACGATCACCGGACGGACGATTTGCTGATCGCCTGCCCAAGCGCGTATGTAGTACATACCTGCTGCTTGCTGAGACAAATCAAACTGATGACGAATGAACGAAACGCCATCTTCCTCGTAAGTCGTGACGATCTGACCCATTGCATTGACCAATTCGACGCGGATATCAACAGTCTGCTGCGCATCAAATTCTACTGTCAACTGCTCTTTTGCCGGATTCGGATAGTAGCTCATCATCAGATTCGGTAGTGCCGTCTCTGTTGATTCTTCTAGAATCGGTGCAGGCAGTTGCTCTTCGTTGCGCGACTCTACTCCATTGTCATCATCTGCATTGTTGATGGTCGTGAAGCGAATGTCGTCTACATAGAACTGGTTTTGCGCTGTTGCCGGATAGAAGTTCAGAGCTGCTAGTTGCTTAGACGTACCACGGTTGCTATTTGGTGTAGAACTAAACTTCCACTCTGCTACCAAACCACCATTGATGATGACGCTCACCTTATCTGTCGTCAAGTTAAATTCTTGACGTACCGTAAACCACTCGAAAGTAGGATAGGAGAAGGTATGATTGCGTCCTTCTGCACGAATGTAACCAGTGCCATTGCCGTTGAAGTAGACTTCATAAGCATGCTCACCATTACCTTGGAAATGGTTGTGTAGGATGTTGAAGTAGCCTTGGTGACCATTGAACATCCACATTTTGAACTCGACGCTGTAGTTTCCTCTATCTCTGTCACCCAACATCAACAACACATCTTGCTTATCGCCACTGTTCGCTTTGATACTCAAGTACTGGTTGCCGTTGCTGTTTTCTATCATACCGTCTTCTGCGCCACCTGTACTACCTGACCAAGTTGTCCAGCAGTTGGATTGATTGCTCAAATAGCCTGGTCTGTAGCTGTCAAAGCTTTCGCAGAAAGTACGGTTGTTGTAGTTGCTACACGCACAGTAGTCGCTACCATTCGAGCCGCCACCGCCGTTGCTGCTGTTCGAGACAGTGATGCGATCATTGAAGTAGCAAGAACGGTTGTTGGTCTCATCTTTCTCTGTGATACGGTTGTCGTAATCAACGATCATACCAACATAGTAGTTGCCAGATGGGATGTCCTCAGGAATATCTTCCGCGAACAAAATCACCGCTGTCTTACCTGCCAATATAGCACTTGTGGTACGCGTACCGATCAGATAGTCATCTGTTGTGAAGTTCTTATCTCTTGAGAGATAGTAGCCGATTTTGCTTGGATTGGCAGTTGCGTGACCGATGTTGCTTACTTTCAACCCTTCGATACGGATGCGCTTGCCACTGTTCTGAATTTTCAACTGTCCGGCGTCGATACAAGTCAAATCCGGTTTGCTATTGCCATTCTGAATGGAAATGCGCTGCGTGAATCGGAACTTGTTGTCATGCTCGACGGACTCGTGTACTTGATATTTGTGGTCAATGTAGATACCGACCCAGTAAGTACCCGGTGGAATGTTCAGACCGGTCAAACTGATGTTTTCACTCTCTGTACTGTGCGCACCAGGTGCTAGCGCAGAAACGTGATCTTCACCTAATAAAATATCGTGTCTCGGATCGATAGTCGCATCCCCAGATAGGTAGTATCCTAGTTTGCTTGCTCCAGCGTCTGCGTTGCCATAATTGATGACTTTGATGTCGCTGAAGTGAAGTACATTGTTGCTGAATGACAAATGACCACTTCCATTTTTCAATGTCAAGTTTGGTTTGCCATTCTCTTTTTGGTACTTCGGACTCGTCCAGTAGCAAGTATTGTTGTGCTCATTGGACTCATGTACATGGTACTGATCGTCTATGTAGTAGCCGATGTAGTAAGAGCCTGAATTCAAATTCAAGTGCGACAAGTTGATATTGATCGCTGCTATCGTTGCTGTCTGTCCGGCACTCAATGCTGGCACAACACGGCTTCCGATATACACATCTTCGCTTGGATTGATAGATGTATTGGTAGACAAATAGTAACCGACACGCGTCTGCGCAGAAGCACCACTACCTGCATTCATCACTTTACTCCAAGATAGATGTAGCTGATCGCCATTCAAGGAAATTTCACCCAAAGACTTACATTTCAAATCTGGTTTAGCAGACGGAATCGTCACTTTCGGATGACTGAAATAGCAATCGTTGTTGTCGTACTCATCTGATTCATGTACTTGCTGCTTATTGTCGATAACGACACCAAAATAGTAAGTACCCGCCGGAACGTGCTTGTCGGCTGCATCGACATTGAATGCTGGCAATGTACGTACAGCACCTGCTGCCAGTGAACTCAAATAGTCTTCACCGATCAAATAATCACTGGTGCTAAAGTGCTGATCTGTGGATAGATAGTACCCTACATGATGCGCGCCTGCAGTGCTACCACCATCGTTTTTCACTTTACCCCAAGAGTAGTGAACCGTCGTGCCACTGACAGACAATTCGCCTTTGCTCATGCAAGTCAAGTTTGGCTTCGGTGGATGGACGACCACTTTCGGAGAGTGGAAGAAACAGTCGTTGTTATCGTGCTCATTCGACTCGTGTACATCGTTTTTGTAATCGACGATCATACCGATGAAATACTCACCCGGTGTCAAGTTCAAGCTAGACAAATTGATGGTGATGCCATCTACTGTTTTTGTCTGTCCGGCTGCGATAGAAGATAAATATTTGCTGCCGATGCGCGTATCGCTAGTCGAGAAGTGCGTATCTTTTGACAAATAGTAACCAACGTAACTCGCGCCTGCTGTGCTACCACCGTTGTTTTTCACTTTCATCCAAGAAATGTGAATCGTAGAGCCACTAGCAGAAATTTCTCCTTTGCTCATACACGTCAAATTCGGCTTCGGTGGCTGAATGTCGATGTATGGATGAGACCAAGAACAGTCGTTGTTGTTGTACTCTTTTGACTCATGTACGGTATTGTGCGGATCGATGATGATGCCTACATAATACTTGCCTGGAGACAGATTCAAATAGCTGATGTCTTTGTTGAAAGCAGATAGCAATTTGACTTCGCCCGGTGCTAAACTCGGCAAATGAACATCGCCTAGTTTTGTATCACTTGTCGTAAAGTTCTGATCTCTTGATAAGTAAATACCCACTTTAGTTGCATCCGAACGACCATCGCCGCTGTTCATGATTTTCGTCCAAGAAACATGGACATGACGATTGTCATTGATAGACAATTCTCCTCTGTCTTTACAGGTCAAGTCCGGTTTCGGCTGCGGAATAGTTACTTTCTTCGTGAAGTAACAGTCGTTGTTGTTGTACTCGTTTTCTTCGTCTACAATTTTAGTGTAGTCGATGAAGCTACCGATGTGATAAGTGCCTGGAGGAATGTTCAAATTGGCGACATCCACTGTCAGTGCGCTAATCAAATCCACCTCACCCGGATCGAGTGCTTCAATATTGCGAGAGCCAATGAAGAAATCGCTAGTCGTAAAGTGATTATCGCTAGACAAATAGAATCCGATTTTATTAGCCGGTGCTCTTTTGTTACCGATGTTTTTCACTTTGAACCAAGAAATCTTGACTACTGTACCATTGACTTCTACTTCGCCACGGCTATCACAAACCAAATCAATTTTGGACTTGTCGATATGTACTTTGTTGTCGTAGCTACAGTTATTGTTATCACCTTCGTTGGACTCTTCTACTTTATTGTTGTAGTCTACAATGAATCCGGCGAAGTAATGACCATCATCCAAATCCAAACTAGCGACGTCCACATTAAATGCGCCCGGCATGATACTTTCACCTGCTTCTAAGCTACCGACATCTCTTGATCCCAAGAAAATATCTGAAGTCGTGATGTTGCGATCTCTGGATAGATAGAACCCAATTTTGCTGTTGCCAGCTCTTGCATCACCAGTGTTTTTCACCTTCATCCAAGAGAACTTCAACTGTGTATGGTTCGTGATGACCAGCTCACCCGCACTTGCACACGTCAAATTCGGTTCTGCCGGAATGCTGTTGACTTTAGGAGAGACCCAAGAACAGCTCTTGTTATCTGTCTCGTCAGATTCTTCTACTTGGCTGTCTTTATCGACAATGATACCGACAAAATACTCACCAGCGGCTAGGTTCAGATCAGCGACATTGCGGTCAAAGTTGACATTGAAAATCTGACCTGGGCTGAGTTTTGGTATCAAAACACTACCGATCAGAATATCACTAGAAGAGAATACTTGATTTTCAGACAAATAAATACCTACGCGGCTGATGCCAGAAAAGTCATTCCCTGTATTCGTGATTTTCAAGCTGCTAATGGAAACTTGATTGCCATTGACGGTCAAGAAACCTCTCTCTTTACAAGTCAAATTCGGTGCAGTCACATCATCAGGAATATAAAAACGTGGCTCATCCCAGTAACAGTCGTCATTGTTGGCTTCGTTGGTCTCTTGTACTTCGTTTAGATAGTCAATCTTTGAGAGCACATAGTAAGTACCCGGCTCTAAATCCAAATCCAATACATCTTCTATCGGCGTAATCATCTGAGACGCACCCGGTGCTAGTTCGCCTATCGTTTGAGAAGCGAACAATTCGTCATCATTGGAAAGCATCGGATCAGTAGATACATAGAATCCGATTTTGCTTTCTCCGGCTGTGGTTGTTCCATTATTGATGACAGTCGTCCATCCGATATAGTAAGATAAGTCGTTGTTATCAATAATCAATTCGCCTAATGTCTTACACGCTAGGTCAGGTTTTCCTGGCGGAATATAGAAACGTGGTTCTTTATAAAAGCAATCTGTATTGTTGTCTTCGTTGCTTTCTGCTACCTGATTTTTATGGTCAATGACTACCAAAACATTGTATAGTCCAGATGCCAAGTTGAGACGCAAAGTATCTCGCATCTCTTCCACTAGATACGTTTCGCCTGGTGCCAATGCTGGAACAGGACGTGCAAATAGCAAAGAGTCATCGGAAGAGAAAATAGTATCTTTGGAAACATAATAACCAACCTCACTCGCTCCGGCAGTTCTGCTACCTTGATTTTTGATTCGATTCCAGCTCAAGTAGTAAGACAAGTTGCTATTGTCGATAATCAATTCGCCCAGTTGAGCGCATACCAAGTCCGCTTGTCCATTTGGAATGAAAATATGTCCTTCGTCCCAGAAGCAGTCATCATTGTCATCTTCATTGGACTCATGTACCTCATCCAAGTGGTCGATCACAACAATCAACGTGTAAGTACCTGGCGCTAGACCTAGTCCGTTGTAGTTTGTTTCTACTTCTTCGATCATTTGAGACTCGCCCGGAGCGAGAGAACCGATGTCGCGAGTCGCTACCAATACATCTTCGTCAGAGTAAGTTTCATCCAAAGAAGCATAGAACCCGATTTGATGCGCACCTGCGGTTGCATCTCCGTAGTTGGCAACAGTCGTCCAGCCAAAATACACATAGCCAGTATTGTTGTTGACGATGAACTCCCCGCGCGCCTTACAAGCCAGATTGGGTTTGCCTTCGTCTACTTCATATTTTGGCGTATTCCAGAAGCAAGAGTTGTCGCCTTCTTCTGCTTCTTCAGTCTCATTGGTATCATCAATGATGATGCCCAAGAAGTAAGTGCCGGGATCTAAATCGTAGTCGTCTAAGTTGATGACGATCTCACCGAAAGCTTGTGTTTCGCCAGCTGCCAAAGCATTTAATGCTTGCGTTTTGACGAGTAAGTCATTGGTGGTGATGATGGCATTGGAAGACAAATAAAATCCGACCTGACCTGAGACAGAAGCAGCATCTCCACTATTCTGTACACGTGTGCCGGTAATGATAGCACGATCGCCGTCGATGACTAAATCACCACGCTCTTTGCACACCAAATTAGGGTCACCAGAAGGAATACCTTCGATCGTGATCACTTCGTCATAAGAACAATTGTTGTTGTCGTCTTCATTTGACTCGTTGACTTCATCTAAATAGTCGATGATGTAACCGACATAGTAGCGACCAGCCGGCAAATCCAATGTCGCTAAGTCAATCTCGAATTTCGGAATCATCTCAAACGTGCCGGGATTCAATGCGCCAACACCGATGCTGCCTAAAAATTCGTCATCTGTCGTGAAGTTACGATCAGTCGATAGGTAGAAACCCACTTTACTCGCTCCAGCAGGTGCGTCGCCGTTGTTTTCTACTTTGACCCAACCAATCTTCAGGTCCAAACCATCAAGCGTAAACTCACCTAAGCCTTTGCAAGCCAGGTTCGGTTTGCCGCCGACGACCACTTTCTGACCAGTCCAAAAACAGTCGTTGTTGTTATTTTCATCTAGCTCCTGTACAGAGTCCAGATAGTCGATGACCGTACCGACAAAGTACTCGCCGTTCGGAATGTCCATACCGCTGACGTCGACCACAAATTCCTCTGTGCTGCTTTCGTTGCGGGCTAGTCCTTCGACGTAGTCACGACCTAAATAAATGTCGTCGGTGGTGAAATTTTGGTCAGTAGATAGATAATAACCTACATAACTCACACTGGACGCACCGAGACCAGTGTTCTTAATTTTGTAATCTAGGATGGTGATCTGAGAACCATTGATGTCCAGCGATCCTAAGGACTGACATCTTAAGTCAGGACCGCTCAGGGACGCTTCCTCAGCATGATTCTTCCACCCGAAATCTTCACCTTTATCATTGGCATTCATAGACTGCCAGCTGAATAAATGGAGAAGAGCAAGAAGTAGTACTACTCTCATAGTTAAATAAAATTGGGTTGAATAATTTATTAAATAGGAATGCGAATCGTTCGATTCAATTGTATCAAACAATTCAACTTATGTTACAAAATATTTTGTCTAGCCAGTGATTTGATCTATGTCTACTCTGATAGAAGATACATAGATAAAATCGTGATTTAGATGACTACTCATCAAATCAATAGCGGTAGATGCCAGAGAAGGGGAGGTAGAAGGTATGCTAAAGGCAAACCGTTCCTTACTGTTCTAGACGTGTGTACTGAATGGAAAAACTGGGAAGTGTAATGCTCAATAGTCTAATTTTGATTGGTCGAAATAATACGCTTACATTCGATCAAAAAACTGCTATTCAATAGAGCTTTTACAGGAAATTGAAGCTTCCTAGCTTAAGGGTAATTGTTTCCCGACTACATGAATGCAATCGGATAGCTTAATGTACAAAAATTTCTCCAAATATCGTAATTTTTTCCCAAATGCTCAACAGCTAAGGAATGAAGAAAAAATAAAGTTTCGAAGTGGAACGTAGCTAGTTTGCCGTCAGGCAAGACGAAAAGCACAGTCCTAGCAGGGCTAAGGCGCGCATTTTCAACGCAGCATGGCGGTAAAATGGCAAGTTGAAATCGAAAGGTTATTATTTTTTCATTCCCAAGTCAAGCTAGGTGATAAAATAACATCAATTAACGAATCGCCAATCAAATCCTAAACGCAAAAAGAATAAGGGTTGTGCGTAATTGGCGACTTGATAATACAAACGATCCGGCGTCAAAATACTCAGCGTATTTTCTGCTTTAAAGAAAACGCGTGCTGTCTTGATTTTGACATTTAAGAACACATTCACTAGCGGATAGAAGTCGATGGCTTCATTGTCCTGCAATTGAAATTGTCCCAGCAATGGTAGATAGTAATCGGCAAAATAGGTGTCACTCATCCTCAGTTCCAAGCCTAGTTGAAAGGGGAGTGGTGCTCTTTTAAAAAGCGTCGTCTCCAGATAAAGTCGATGATGACTCAACCAAGAAGGTGTACGATAGAAATCCTGAGAAGTTGCCTGAAAAGTGACTTGATTGTAAAAATGTAGTTTCCACAGATGTAATTTTTGTTGAATGCTTAATTGTAAGACATTCAGTGCATTGTCTGCTTGGCGTACAGTTGTCGTCGTATCGTAGTAGATAAAATTATTGACGAGGTGATAGCCGCCGCTGGCAGATAGATTGAGCGCAGGTAACTCATAAGTGGCGCGCAGTTGCGAGTGGATGACTTTTTGGAGATCACGTTGCCAGATGGCGCGTTGAGAAACAAAAAATGACTCTTGTAGTCGATAAGGTTCGCTAGCTTGGCTGATGGCGGATAGATTGAGTAGACCGAGTTTGCCGAAGTCCAGCTTCATATCACCAGATAGTCTATAATCACCTGCATTGGCGAGGATGCCGAAATGGGCATAGGTGCGCAGTTGAAAAGCTTTTTTGATAGTGAAATCTATCTTCCCGGTCAGAAATAAGTTATTGAAAGTGGTCTCCGTCTGATCTTCTCGCAGAAAATGAAGTTGGTGATTCAACCCAATTTCAATGCGGTTTCGCTCTTCCTTCTCCAAATCACCTTGCTCGCCAGATAGTCGAAACGTACTGATCTGAAAATCATTTTCTAATGTTCTCCATCGGATAGCGTGGCGCAGTCCACGCGGATCGACGTAAAACTTGCCGTAATAGTCCGGTCGTAGCCCCTGATCGGGGTCGGTGTCTGTATACTTATAATTATGGTGTTGAAATTCGATTTTGTGCGAAAGGGTGAAATCTCTTTGGCGTCGTTGGCTAGTGTCTACAGCGACTGGAAGCATCAGCGGAGTCGTGTCTATTGCTGCTTGTATTGTATCCAAAGCGACGGTTGTCTGTGCTGTATCTAATACGGATAAGCTGTCTCTCAAAATCGGACGTGCTCTTGTTCTTTTCGGTATTTCTGGCTTTGGGCGTTCTTTTGCGACCAGTGAAAAGTAGTGTCGATAGCCCACTGTCTTATTGGCATGACGTGTATCTGTGCCACTACCCAAAAATACAGCGGCTGTCTGTGGATCTACTACTTCTTGATTGAGTAGTCCTCCACCTTGTTCGACCACAGGTGCTGTGCGTATGCCTCCATTTTCTTCTTGCTCCACTGTGTTGGAAGTAAAATATAAAAAAGCATCGTATCGCTCATTTGGTGCATGCCACCAAAGTCCAGTTCCGGCAGATTCTATCAGTCCAGCTTGATTGGGATATTGTTCATCTGTTCCAAATTCTCTAATGGTTTGTCCCTCTACCGTAAAGTGCAATCCATTGGCAAAATTACGACTGAACTTGCCTTTGAAATGTCCATCTTGCTGTGTCGGTCCACGCGAATAATAAACCCTCGTAAAGGGCTTTTCCAATACGGAGTATCGCAACTGATCTGGCAATGTGTAGTATAAATCATACTGATGATATCCTACATCAAAACCCCGACGAAAAGGCATATCGAACCAAATCGGGCGATGCGCTGACCCTAGATTGCCTACATTAGCAAAAGGAACGAAAGCCTGATTGGTGGGATGGTAAATATCGAAGCGATAGAGTGTGGTATCTTCTAGTTTTCGGAGCAGATTGGGCTGCTCAGCGGAGAAATAATAGACGCCAAATGTATCGCGCGTATCATAAGCAATACCGGAACTACCGCCTCCCTGTGGTGCATTGGCAGTATCAAATCCGCCACCACCTGCACCGGGACGTCCCCCACCGCGCTGCGCCATCAACGATAAACTGCACAATAACACCATAAAAACACCAATTCCTCTACCTATACTCACGCTAAATCATTTTGATGAATAGTCCAATCGTCAATATGTGCTGTGCGCTCAGTACACGCTGCTGTTCATTGTCGCGAAATCGCAAAATATCCCACTGATAGCCAAGGCGAAATAAATTGGGGTTGTCTTTTCTGCGCATCACCGGAAAGAATATTCCAAACTCTGTATCGACGCGCTGCAAGCGATTCCAACTACTCACATACTGATTCATTTGTCCATCGACGGTGACACCATATATAGGTCTACTTACATAAGCGATGAGCGGGAGATGTACTTGACCGTAGACTTGAATGGCTTTGTTGACTAAAGGCAGTGTCCATTGATCTTGATAGCGACCTACTGCTCCCAGAGAACCCACCAGCTCCCAGTGCAGACTACTATTGCCCAAACTCGGTGTGTAGCGAACTTGCGAAAGAAAATTGGCTTGAGGACCGAGGTAGAGTTTTGAATTGGTAAGCTGTTTGAGATAAGCAAAGCTAAAATCGCCCCAAAAGTCATTGCTGCTGCGACCTGCTTGCGAGTCGATCAAATTATAGCCGCCTGTCATTCTATATTCCCACATCCAGTCTCGTCGCATCCGTAAACTACCCAAGCCGATGCCACCACCAAATCCATTATAGATCTGATTGGAGGTCGCTTGATCTTGAACACTTCTATTGGTTCCTAAGAGCTCGATATTGAAGTAACTATCTGTCTCTTGTAACTGAGCGAGTCGTTTAGCTCGCCTAACTTCCTTTTTTTCTGCTTTAGTGGCGCGTTTCTCTACTTCCTGAGCAGTCGCCGAATTATAGACAAATGAAACCAATACAATTAAAAATAGCGTTCGCATATCGGGTAATTGATTTGAAGAAGCAAAGTACTTAAATCATTCTCAAGCTTCCAAAAATTGCTCAGACTTAGGAGTTTCTTAATAAAAATTGAGCGCGCAACCACCAAAAAAGGAACACGTAACATCTGTAAGAGTAGACAGTCAGTAGCTACGACCAGTTCTCCATTTACATTTTTCACAAGGACGGAATCAGTGTAGATCCGGCAACCCAATTGCCCTGCGCGAGCTATGTCCTCTTCAAAACACATCACTTATGATTTACATGATCGTCAGTAGCTCGACCCTGTTATTAGGTTGGAGTCTACTATTCATCGTTGGACTGGGTGTGGTGGCTTATGTGCGTTGGCTATTGCGTCGGCGTGCGCAAGAACCGACTATTGAGCAGTCCTTTAGTATCGCAGAGCGCAACAAGTACGCCAAAGTCAATCCTTTCCGCTGGAGCAGTACTTTCTTTATGATCGCTTTGGTCATTTCTATGAGTGCTATTGTTATGGCGTTCAATTGGACACAATTTGATAATACAGTCGCCTACTCAGATGAAATGATGTTTGAGATAGAGGACATTCAAGTACAGCCGCCAAGAACGACCGATCCGCCACCGCCACCGCCGCCACCGCCGCCGCCACCGACAGAAATCGAAGAAATTTTGGATGACGATCTGGAAGAAGATGTTTCTTTTGAAGATCAGTTGGTAGAAGAGGATACGCCTGTCGTCATCGCACCACCGCCTGCCAAAAAAGAAGTCGTGTCGCCTCCTGTACTCCCAATGCCAAAAAAAGAAGAAGTAGATGATTTCATCTTTATTGCCGAACAAATGCCGCGTTTTCCCGGCTGTGAAGACAAAAAGAAGCTGAAGACACATAAGGAAAAAGAGCAGTGTGCTGTGGGCGAGTTGCTCCGCTTTTTATCTAAAAACCTCAGCTATCCGGCTATCGCTCGCGAAAATGGCATCGAAGGCACTTGTCCAGTACAGTTTACAGTGCTAGAAGATGGGACGCTTGAAGATATAGAACTCTTACGCGACATCGGTGGTGGTTGTGGGACAGAGGCAGTGCGTGTCATCAAGTTGATGAATCAAAAAGACATCGTCTGGACACCAGGCAAGCAACGTGGCAAAGCAGTCAAAGTGCGAATGACATTGCCGATCAAATTTAAGTTGCAATAGAGGAAATTTGAGAAATTGATATTCTGTTAATTTCTTGTGTCAAGTATATGAATAGGCTTCGGACAAAGATTGAAATGTCCGAAGCCTTTCATTTTGACTGCCACAGTGTGAATGAAAAACGGCAGTGTTAGAAAAACATAAACACCACAATAAGTGAAACGCTCTTTGACGTTGATGGAAGGCTACATCAAACGCATTGAGCATGAGTAAGTTACTTTTTCTGGTTGCAGGACTTCTTTTCTGGTCGACGACTTCCATTTCATGGCTAGACGAACCCCAATATGACTTTGGCTGGATGGCACAAGGCAAGCCCCAAACTCATCTTTTTCATTTCAAAAATACTTCTACTGACTCCATTCGAGTAGAGACCATCAGAACGACTTGCGGCTGTACGGCACCGACTTGGAGTGAAGTGCCCATCCCACCGGACTCGACCGGTGTCATCGCCATAGAGTACGACGCGCAGCGGACAGGCTATTTCAAGAAGAAAATCAAGGTATTTTTTGATAAACAGCGCAAAGCGGAGATTTTGCTGATCGAAGGTTTTGTGGAGTAGTCGACAGAGACAACCGCCATTCGTCGAAAAATAGGCTAGCTCGGACAACGCAAAGCCCTTATTTCTCGCTCATTTTAGCGTAACTTTGTCCTATCGTATCGCAAGTAACAGTTTTGTATATTTGCGCCCTGAATCAATAGATTGTACCGAGATGCAATGATCTAATATCTACAATCTATCGTCTAAAGTCTCTAATATTATGAGTATATTGATCTTCTTGATCGTTTCCTATATCGTACTAAGCGTTGCTTTATATTTTCTATTCCCAGAAGCTGGAGTTAATGGTGTAAAAGGACTGATTCCCGGAGTTAATTTCATGGAGTGGTGTGAGCTCATCGGGCGACCGAAATGGTGGGCGGCTTTGCTATTGATTCCTATCGTGAATATTTTTATTTACTCTGGAATGGCAGTCGATTTAGTGCGCAGTTTCGGTAAATACAAATTCATTCATAGTTTTTTGGCAGTCGTTGCAGGACCTATTTATTTTTTATCATTGGCATTTGATAAGGACACCAAATATGTCGGTAAGACGATAGAACTAGAAGCCGCTTACAGTGAGCGACTAGGAGAAGCTTTGGAAAAAGGCAATACTCGCCAAATCAAAAAACTACAAAGTCAAAATCCATATAAAAAAGGACCTGGACGCGAATGGGCAGAAGCCATCATTTTTGCCGTTTTTGCAGCGACATTTATTCGGATGTTTTTGATCGAAGCTTATGTCATCCCAACACCTTCGATGGAAGGAACATTGTTAGTTGGTGACTTCTTGTTTGTAAGCAAAGCGCATTATGGCATTCGGACGCCAAAGACAATTGCCATGTTACCTTTGGTACACAATCGAGCACCAGTTGTCGGTGGCGAATCTTACTTGAAAAAGCCAAGCTTGGAGTTCAAAAGACTGCCAGCATTAGAGACCATTGATCGCAATGATCAGGTAGTGTTCAACTATCCGGAAGGCGATAGCGTCTATGTGATGCCCGGGCGGACGTGGAGTATTCATGATTATCGTCGTGGCTCTATTGCAATGGGTATTCGTCAACATCATCGCCGTATTGCTTCTGGTCGAGAAGAGCTAGTGACACGCCCGATCGACAAGCGCGACCACTATATCAAACGCTGTGTAGCAGTAGGCGGTGACAGCATCCAAATCATTGACCGTGAGTTGTACATCAATGGCACGCCAGCAGAAGAGCCACAAGAGGTTCAGTATCGCTATTTCGTCAATTATCCAGCATCAGTTCAGCTCAATGAAGATAAGCTAGATGATTGGGGGATAGAAGCCAATCAAAAAGTAGCGGATGTGCAGTACGATCCTCAAAATCGCAGCCGGATTAGCAATATGATTCTTTCCGATGAACAGAAAGAGAAAGTACAGTCACTCGATCCCAATATCAAAATAGAACCTGTCGTCTACAATTCTGAAATCGACAAGCCTATGCAAATTTTTCCGCACAGTCCAGATAATTTCCAATGGACGCGTGACAACTTTGGACCGCTTTGGATACCGGAAGAGGGCGCGACCATCGACTTGACGGAGCGCAACATGATTTTATATGAGCGTGTTATTCGTGACTATGAAGATAACGAAGTAGAAAAGCGCGGCGGTCAAATCTTCATCAATGGAGAAGCTACGACTACTTATACCTTCAAACAAAATTACTATTGGATGATGGGAGACAATCGCCACAATTCAGAAGATTCTCGTGTTTGGGGATTTGTGCCAAAAGATCATATCGTCGGTAAGCCACTATTCATCTGGATGTCCGCGAAAGAAGGTAATCTGTTCAAAGGCATTCGTTTCAATCGTTTGTTTAGAGGAGCAGATTCGCCGAGGTAAGATAATAAGGCTAAGGCAGGCAGGCTTCGGACGACCTGATAGGCGTCCGAAGTCTACTGAAAAGCTTTGACCATCTCCAGTACCTCAGGAAAAAACCGATTGAACTCTTCATTCAACAATTCATAATCGCGCTCCAAACTCACCACACAATCCTCCAAATCTTCTGGTCGACTTACCTTGCGTTGCAATCTATCAAAAGTATATTCAATACCTTCCAATGTCGAATAGCTCGCCAGCCAATCGTGCTCCACCATACTCCGCGTACGCGCTTGAAAAGGTTCTGGAATGATAGCAAAAGCGTCTAGCAAGACCGCATAAACTCTTTTTTTGAAGTTAGGCATTGTTTCTTCACTATACCGCTTCCAATTTTGGTACAATAAATAGTCATAAAAAATATCAATGACAACGGGCGCATACTTATGATGATCGGCATACAATCGACGCATTCCTTTTTTGACTTCAGCATGCGCATCCGTAAAACTATCTATCTGTCGATGAAGTCGAATCCCGTCCAAGACACCTTTTGGCAACACATCTTGATAGCGATTTTTGACCATGTCCGCCAGAAAGTTACCCACGATCAAGTCAGGTTGATCGCCTGCTAAGAAAAGATGTGCGAGATAATTCATGATATTATGGTGTGAAGAAAATGAGGAAACGACGATCTCCCAATAAATTGTCAAATTTCATCATCAACTTTGCGTTATCCTAACAATGCTGCTATTTTCGTTGGCTAAACTTAAATACTGTGCTAGCAACAAATTCTTTTCGATACTGGTTGACGCTCATCATGAGCGGTCTAGCTCTGGTCGCCATGGCACAGGTCGAACGCTGTGGTGTACGATGGCAGCGAGCCGCATCATCGGATTGGCAGATGCGAAAAGAAAAAATGAATCAGGCAGTAGAGAAGTGGCTGGAACAACATCCTACAGTCATCGAAAGCCGATCTGCATTGACGATTCCTGTGGTCGTTCATATCGTCTGGAATAGAGCAGAAGAAAATATAGCTGATGCTCAGATTCTTTCTCAGATCAATATCCTCAACGATGATTTTAATGCTAGAAACGAACAGCTCGAATTCCTTCCACAAGAGTTCCAGTCAGTGCTCGCCAATGTCGGCATTGAGTTTTGTCTATCAGATGTCGATGATCGTGGACGTCCATCGACCGGCATTACTCGAACATTTACCAACGAGCGAAGTATCGCCAGTAACCAAGCCATTATCAAAGACGCGACTTTTGGGGGCGTCGATGCTTGGGATACAAAGCGATTTTTGAATGTTTGGGTGGGGCGGCGAGATGACAGAATACTTGGCGATGCGACTGCTCCAGGCGAAGTAGAAGCCAAATTTGATGGAGTTGTGATTGACTTTCGAGCGTTTGGCGATCTTGGAACAGCCATCGGCAATGAGCCTTATCATTTGGGGCGTACTTTGACACATGAGTTGGGGCATTATCTAGGGCTAGAGCATCTTTGGGGAGAAAACGCGAATAACAATCTTTGCATCTTTGATGATGGTATATCGGATACACCCATTCAGGAGTCGACTTATTTTGGTGAATGTCCTGATACCCCGCAGCGCACTTGTGGTACGTCTGATATGTATATGAATTTTCTTAACTATACCGAAGATGCCTGCATGAGTATGTTTACGATACAGCAGCGCGCTCGTATGATGGCAGTTTTGAATGCGCTCCGTCCAGGCTTACTAGAACAAGGGAAAAGATGTGGTATGACGAGTACTTCGGGAACGCCAAATGAAGATTTTACTATCCAAATCTACCCCAATCCGGTGACTGATATGCTTTACATTGATCTCGATGGCTTCCGAAGTAATGGAAGAAGTTATCGAGAGACCAAAGCCGTGCAGCAAATACAGTTGCTCAATGCGTTGGGGCAGCCCGTATGGACTACTTTTGAAAGACAGCAACGCTCCGTCCGTATTGAGGTGACTTCACTTCCTTCGGGAATTTATTATCTTCACTTTTTACTATCCGATCAGCAGCAGACGCGAAAAATCATTGTTCAACACTAATCGCTCATCGAAGATAATTTCCTGTTCCTAAAACCTAATCGTTATGAAGTATCTTTTTTACACGCTCTTTATTGCACTACTAGCATCCTGTAATTTTACGGGATTTCAAAACCTCAAAGAAGTCGATCTCAATCAGTTGGATAAATTGGTCGAAATGTCAAAAGGACCTTGTTACGGTCGATGTCCAGTTTATACATTGACGGTCTATGAAAACGGGGTGATGACTTATGAAGGTTTGAGATTTACAGATCGAGAAGGCGTCTACATCAAAAAAATGGCGGATGTGGACCTCAAAGCCATGAAAACTATGCTCAGAGATGCCAATTTGCAACAATTTCGAGATGCATATCGGGCGACGCTTGCCGATTTGCAAAGTGTATCCATTAGTTATTATGGCAACAACACCATCAAAACCATCGTCGGTAAAGATGGTCGACCGGAAGCGGTGATGAATATTCAAGGGGAGTTGGAGAAATTGGCGGATGCTGAAGGTTGGGAGTTGAAGACAAGAACCAAAGAAGGACTGCCGGATTATATCGTCGAAAATGAATTGCGGGTCACTTTGTATGATGGAGTCGATGCGCGTGCCTGGGCGAGAAAATATAGAAAACAAGGAATGCAAGTGGTCGAAATCATGAGTGAGCGCAACAATTCTTGGCTCATGGAATTTAATGCCACCAAAAACGATCCTGAAGAAGTCCTAGCGATTGTACAGGCAGATTTAGAAGTCTCTAATGCCGAGTTTAATAGAAAATCAACCAATTGATAATGAATCACTTACGATATATATTTTTAGCCTTTGCTAGTTTGTTGCTCTTCCAAAATTGTGAGGAGAAAGAGGTGGAAAATAACGATGACAATGTCGAAGTAGTCGAACAAACTGCGCCACCTACTCCTACTCCTGCACCTGCCGCTAACGTACGCACCTTACCGAGCATCCCACGCGAAAAGATGGAAGTTCTCTGGAACAATGCGACTAGCATCGACTACATCATGACGAATCTGCCATTTAGTTTAAGTACAAGTGACCTACAGCAGTCAAGAGGAATGCTGACGCACGTGTCGACGGACTCTTCGAGCGTGTTTCAGGATTGTCCAAAGACAGCGACTATTAGCTATGTAGGCGATCAAGGTATTTTGATGGAAGCGGATTTGTATTATTCACTAACGGATACGCGCTGTAACTATTTTGTCTTTTATCAAAATGGTCAGCCTGCTTACGCCAATCGCCTAACAGAGCAAGGATATGATTACTACAAGCAGATCGTGACACAAGTGAAAGTAGAACCCGAAAATTAGATATGAGTTATGACACATAATTCATGGTCTATAACCCGTGACTCATAAATTATATCTATCTTCTTTACGTAAGTATTTCATCAGAGTGGCAATAGAAAAATCACAACTCATTTTCGGTCGTCATCCGGTCATGGATGCCCTTAAAGGCGGCAGAACCATTGACAAAATCTATTTGCAGCGTGGCATACGTGGCGAATTTGAAAAAGAAGTTCGTCAACTGAGCAAAGCACATCGAATAGAGTTAAAAGTTGTTCCCAAAGAGCGACTCAGCAAATGGACAACTAAAAATCATCAAGGTATCGTAGCCATTGCTTCTCTGCTGCCTTACTATCAGATCGAAGATGTACTGCCTACGATTTATGAAAAAGGAGAGACGCCGCTGTTCTTACTGCTGGATGGTGTAACAGATGTCCGAAATGTAGGCGCAATAGCTCGCTCTGCGGTCTGCTGTGGCGTTCACGCACTTATCATGCCTCAAAAAAACAATGCACAACTCAATGCAGAAGCCATCAAAACTTCTGCCGGAGCACTACAACATCTGACCATCTGCCGACCGCTCAGTCTGATGAATACATTGGATTTCTTGCATCAAAATGGCATACAAACCTTGGCGAGTTCTTTGGAAGCGATGATTTCCTTACCGAAACTAGATTTAACAAGTCCATCTGCCATCATTATGGGCTCAGAGGACAAAGGCGTCAGTGCTGCGGTACTCAAACGAACGACTCAGCAATTCATTATTCCACAAACTGATCTTACCAATTCATTCAACGTTTCTGTCGCTTCGGGCATCATACTGTATGAGGCGATGCGACAGCGGCTGACGGTTTGATATATCTGAATTTTTCTATCTATGCAACCAACCTTTCTTGTGAAATAAAAGATTTACCTGTTTCGATATTTATTTCTATTTGGACGAAGAAGAAATAGGAAGAAAAATCGAAACACCAAAAAGGTAAATTTGTTATTGAACTCATTTTAGTCTGGCGTTGTATAAAATCTATCTTATTCACTTACTTAAAATCATTTCAACCGATGGATATAGATGTTCAAGAACTCAAAGAAAAACTAGATCGTGAAGATGAGTTCATCTTCTTAGATGTACGCGAACCACACGAATACGAAGAATACAACATAGGTGCGACACTACTGCCATTAGGTGACGTCCCTTCAAAACTAGGCGAGTACGAGGATGCAAAAGATAAAGAAATCGTGATCCACTGCCGCTCCGGTGCGCGTAGTGCGATGGCGCAGCGGCTGTTTCAGCAAGCTGGATTTTCTAATGTCCGCAATGTAAAAGGTGGTGTTTTGGCATGGAAAGAACAGCATGAAGCATAACCTAAATGAATCGCGAAATGATCTTGACGTATTTCGCGATCTTCCTTCACCTCTTTTTCAACATCCTGAACAATTCGATCAGGTAGCACTTGATATTTTCCACTTTCAAGCGCAGCACAATCCCGTCTATCGGCAATATCTCGACTTATTGAATATTAACGTTCATGATGTCATAGGTATAGAAGACATTCCTTTTCTACCCATTGAGCTATTCAAATCGCACACCATACAAACAGGAAACTGGCAGCCTGAAGTCACTTTCACGAGTAGCGGCACGACCGGACAGATCAATAGTCAGCATCCGGTACGCTCACTTGATCGCTATTTGCAAAATGCGCGGCTAGGTTTTCAGCAATATTTTGGTGAGATCAAGGATTTTTGTGTGCTCGCTTTGCTTCCGGCTTATCTGGAACGTCAAGGTTCTTCGCTAGTCGCGATGGCAGATGATTTCATTCAACTATCCAAGTATGATCAGAGTGGATTTTTTCTCTATAATTATGACGAATTAACAGAAGTATTGAAAGACAGTCAAGCCCAACAGATACCTACTTTGCTCATCGGCGTCACTTTTGCGCTCCTGGAGCTAGCAGAGCAGTATCCGATGGATTTGAGCGGTATTACTATCATGGAGACGGGTGGCATGAAAGGTAGACGAAAGGAAATCACTCGGCAAGAATTGCATCATCAACTGAGAGCTGCTTTTCAAGTTGAGAAGATTTATTCTGAATATGGTATGACCGAACTACTCTCACAAGCATACACCAAAGGGGAGCAACGGTTTTATCCTGCTTCGGCTATGAAAGTTCTGATTCGAGAAGTAAACGATCCATTTCGCATACTACCGAGTCAGAGAAATGGTGCTTTGAATATCATCGACTTAGCAAATAGGGATAGTTGTAGCTTTATCGCGACCCAAGATTTGGGCAAGCGCTATGCGGATGGAAGTTTTGAAGTCCTGGGAAGGATGGATAATAGTGACTTGAGAGGATGTAATTTGATGCTCTATGAAGCGCAATAAGGAATAACGTAAGTATTTTTCAAATATTTGATTTGTATATAAAAGAAATGTTATATATTAGCGTCATATTTCATATGTACATAACCTCGGAATAGCCGTAAGAATGTAATCGGTTTTTGGGATAGCCTCTCTTCAGTAAATTTGAAGGGGGGTTTTTTTGTGTCCAAAAAGAACGTAATCGTACCAAATGCAGTTAACACATAGGACTAATAAAAAAACGATGGACGACATCAAAGCGATCATGGTTCGCGATTTTCAGCTAGAACCGCATGAACTACCGGGCGAAGATCAAGATACTTTGTCTTGGCTGTCCGACTATGTGGCTTATTTGATGGAATATCGATTGGAGTACCTATTGAGTTGGTTGTATAGGATGGACATTGCTGAAAAAGCAGTTCAAGAAGCTCTATCGCCCTATCATCCGCTACCTGCCAATCAAGCGATTGCACAACTGATTTTGGATCGACAAGAAGAGCGCACACGGACAAAAAAAGCTTACCCACAACCAGAGCTGACCGCGATAGAAGAGGAACTACGATGGTAGTTGTCACCACAAAAAAAAGCATGACTCGACTGCTCGAATCATGCTTTGAAAATGTGTGATTAGGATGATTTCTTCTCTTTTATACCAAATTCAATAATGGAGTACGTAAATAAAAACTAGGTTATTTTGAGTCTAATTGAAGCCTGTCCCGCTTGCGGGGGCGAAAAACACAGGAGACGCCATAGCATCGGCGAGGCTTTTCAACGAAAAGTAGGCTCGAAAGAATCCGTTTTTATACGTAATTGGTATTATATCTGAATCAGTTAATTTTCAGCTATTGTTTATTGTAAAAGAACGTTTCTTTGTTTTGACAGATCTGCTTTTCGACAGCCGTCGTCGCTAGTGCTTGATCGAGTACCAATTCGTCCATAGACAGAAGTTTGATGTCCGCTTCGATGGTCTGATAATTGCAATCTTCGCCCTGTACATGAAGCACGAGCGTGTGCCCATCGCTAGCCACTTCCCAAAGTCCACTGACTGTCGCGTGCTTTTCTTGATTTAAGAAGATAACCTTTTGGAAAGTTCCATCTGCTGACAACACATAATTAAAGTCAGCACTCATAATGGAGATTTGGTTTTTGTCTGCCAAACCTTGAATGACTTTCTTTGGGAAGAAACGACTTTTCCAGCTACCTACTAGACTGCGACGTGCAGTCATCATTTTTTCATTGTAAGCAGCAGGTGTCGAGTCCATTTTTACGACGGTATTGGTAGTCGTATTCATCCAGTGATACATGTCTCCTGATCGCTCTAGTCGATAAACAATCTTGTCGCAACGACCATCGTAGAGATTCAAGAGGACGCTGTTATTGTTTATTTCTACCTGCCAAGTAAAAGTCGCCCAGTTTTGAGCAGTTGCTTTGACGATGACCAATCCACTTTCATTAAAAATAAACTCTTGATCGGCTTCGTACCAGACGTTGCTGACCAAGTCAGTCATGACAACTTCTGTCAATACTGCATCAGTATGGTATATGGCATGAAGGGCAGTAGGAGGCGTGGAAGCCAATAGAACAGTGTGGCTAAAGATGCTAAGCATCAATAGCAATATCGGGTGATTTCTCATGCTAAACGGGTTGTGCGAGCTACTCCGTAGCGTAGACTCTTTTATTTCAAGTGATTTCATATTCAATGACAAAACTTTATGGTGAAGGTTGCACAGTTAGTCGTCGTTTTGCTTGAAATTCGATGATTTAACTACTCCTTTAAGCGCTTTGTTTCATCGCTGACAGATGTGCTAAATTTCTTCAAAAAGATAATTTTGTCACGCTTGGTATTCTCGGATTAGAAGCTTTGTTCCATAGATAAGTCGGATAAAGGTTCTATTTGGTTACAGTTTGCCAAATAAAATTTTTTTTGTTAATCTTTGGTTATGAAATGATGAGCGAACAAAGCCCCAAAAAGACGCTTTCTATTCCAGTAGCTATACGATGCAAACTGAGGAAGGATAGTTCTATGATATGCCGAAAAAGCGGGACAAATCATGAAGCTATGGTCAGATAGACATGAATATTAGTCAAGTATAAAAAAATATAATAGATCTAAATTTTTACTTACCACGCATCACGCATCACGCATCACTTTTACGGATGAGCAGACACCCAGACCTCGCCATCTCCAAAAATCTCTTTCTTCCAGATTGGAACAGTTTCTTTCAAAGTGTCGATGGCATATTGGCAAGTCTCGAAGGCAGCTTTTCGGTGAGGAGTGGCGACGGCGATGATGACAGCGATTTCGCCCACAGTAAGCGACCCAATTCGGTGATGGATACACATTTTTTGAACTTGCCAGCGCTCTACGGCAGTAGTCGCGATTTTTTGCATTTCACTGATTGCCATGGGCGTATAAGCCTCAAAATCCAAGCGGACAACAGTTCTACCTTTCGTCGCATCGCGGACTGTGCCTACAAAAAGTGAAGTACCGCCAGCAGCACCATCTTGTACCAGCTGATAGCATTCATCTACACTTAAAGGTTCTTCCTTGATTTGTATATCCAACATTTTTGAAATTGACGCGTTCTATTTGCCTTCGAAGTTCTCCCAATGCTCACCTTGTCCTCTAAGGTTTCACAATCTTAGCAATCTGATTTTCTCCATCCGCTAGTACCATTTTGAGGTAATAGACACCTTGTCGGAGCGACTGTGTGTTCATTTCTAGCTTTTCGCTTTTGCAGTCGAGGCGCATGACAATATTGCCAGAGCTATCTAGGAGTTCTATGTCTTTTTCTGCATCCAGTCCTTCATCATCCAAAGCGACAAAACGCGGTTGCACATTTTCGGAGAGTCGGATGCAAGGTCTCGAAAGTTGCAGATCGACGTGCTGACTCAAAGAGTAAGCAACTTGTCCATCTGTTTTGTTGATTTTGATGCGATACTGCAATGCTTCTTGCTCGAAGTAATCTTGATCTAAGTGCAAATAAGCGCCTCCGGTCTCGCCTTCACCGGAAGCGGCAAACCAGGCAATCTTTTCAAATGGGCGACCGTCTACAGCGCGCTGCACTTCGTAACTGGCGATTTGTTGCTCTAAAGAAACCTCCCAAAACAATTCAATGCCATCCGACAGTACATTAATGTCGAGTGCAACCTCCTCGGTATCACTTGTCTGTTTTGATTCTGCCCAGTTGGTAGTTGACGATTGGCTAACTAAAGAAGTCATCATAAAAAATACTGCTACAAAAGTAAATGTCCATCTCATCGCGCTGTATGTTTTGATAAAATTAAATGCTCAACTGACTATCAACTGGGAGTAAGGAACGATGAAATAATAAATTCCCGATTCAGAACGCAGTTATAAACGAGGAAGTTGTTGTTTTACCGTTCCTAAGGTAGGTCGCTTCTAAAAATAGAAGGCAACACAAGATGGAGATGTTCTCGCTATAAAGAAAAGAAGAATTTTTGAATCGAAAAAATCAAGTTTCCTGTGAGCTAATCTGCTGATACAGTTACCTAAGCAGTCAGTCAAAATAATTTTGGCAGGTAATGCGGCGATTTTTGAAGTTGCACTTCGTTAAAAATGCTCGACGTAGCTAAGGCTACGTCTGCGCTTTTTGCCTTGTTCAACTCCAAAATTCATCCCCATTCCTATCCGACACTATTATCCTGACTGACTACTAAGAAAAACAGGGAAAACGACATCTTTTCAACTCGTTGACAAACGGTCTACTGAGATAGCAGTTTGTTACTTACTGATTCATCATTTGCTGATTTCAGAACTTGACCATACAATTGAATGTCAAATTATTGATTTGCCGACTAAACTATGCTCCAAAGTGGAAAATTATTGCTATTTTTAATACGTTGAATGGCATCTGAATGAACCCACCGCCCGTTTGAGCTATTTTAGCTGTATTCTACTCCCATTGACCTCATGATTTATTCATCTCGCACTTACCTACCTATGGGCGACAACTCAAGTCCTATGAAGACAATTTTGACGCTTCTTGTTTGCTTTAGTATCGGCTGCTATCAGCTTCAAGCACAGACTACCTTTCAGCCGCGAAAACAGTCCACGAAAAAAGGATTTGTTTACGATAAAGAAGTATCTTCTGACTTTCGTTTGCAGACCAATGGGTGGAGTGTTGGTATGAATTGGGGCAATCTCGTCAACTATTACACGACACGCTATTACTATGTCGATTTCGGAGAGCGTAAGCATTTGCGGGAGTTGATGATTAATCCGGGCATCGGTCAAAATTCTTATACCTATGGCAAACAAAACAACCTCTTTGCCGTTCGCGGTGGGATAGGGGAGAAGCGATACTTTACAGAAAAGGCAGCCACCAAAAAAGGCGTTGCCATAGGCGTTAGCTATCGGTTAGGACCTACTTTGGGACTATTGAAACCGTATCAGTTGGAAATTGGCATCTCAGAATCACCCGTCAACAACAATGTACGCACCATCACATATAGCGAAGAGACGGCACGTGAGTTTTTGAATGAAAACCAAATCATCGACAATGCCGGATTTTTTCGTGGCTGGAATCAGGTGCGTCCACGAATCGGAGGACACGCGATGGGGGCGATGCATATCAGCTGGGGGGCATTTGAAGATCATGTCCGTGCCGTTGATGCAGGTGTAATGATCGATTTTTTCGTCGGTAGTGTACCGATATTAGTAGAGACAGCAGACACGCCCGCCAATCAAAATACGCCGCTATTCGTCAATCTGTTTTTGAATTTTCAATTGGGAAAACGAAAATAGCATTCTACATTCCATCTAGCCCAAAAAGAAAAAGACCGCTATCTACTTAAAAGAAGCGGTCTTTTTCTTGTTCTAATACAAAGGTTGTGTTACTTCGCGTACACATCTTCTTTTCCAAAGTGCTTGACTAGTAAATAGTAAACCACTGGACGCTGCTTGTTGGGATTGGAACGTCCCACTTTTTCCATCACGGCATCTATGCCTCCGTCCAGGTCATCGCTTTCACTCAAGCCCAATTTCTTGATGAGAAAGTTCGTTTTGATGCGCTCTACTTCTTTCTTGTCAGAAGCGGCGATCTTAGAAGAATCTGAGTTGTAAATAGATGGACCTAGACCCTTAGCGACAGCTGTCAATAGGTCTTTGTCGTACTTCTCGCCCATTTTGTCAAATGCCTTGTCGTACTTTTCCATTACTTCTACAAAAGTTGCCATAAGTTAATTTTAGTTAGTTGATTTAATGTTTATTGTAAAAAGTTAGCTTTCACTGCCTTTTTATTATTCTTAAGTAGTTGAGAGTAAATAAATTCCCTTTCTGACCGAGCAGATTTTTTGTTCAGATAAGGCGAAAAACATAGACGATGCCTATCGGCGAGGCTTTTCAACGCAAGATGAGCGAAAAAGACGCCGTCATGAAATCGGAAATTATATGCACTCACCTACTTAAATACGATCATTTAGCCCAATAAATTGTCCGCCTGCATGAATGGCTGCTTGTAGAGTCGCTTGCCTGTTACTTGATACAGCGCATTGGCAACTGCTCCACCCGCAGGAGGTAAACTTGGCTCTCCTAGTCCAGTCGGGTCTATGTCACTCTGTACGAAATGGACGTCTACTTTTGGTGCTTCGTCCGCACGAATCAAGCGATATTTGTCAAAGTTGGTAGCTTGTGTGCGACCATTTTCAAAATCGAATTGTCCATACATCGCGTGCCCTACACCATCAACCACGCCGCCTTGTACTTGATTTTCAGCTGCTATCGGATTGACGACGATGCCACAATCTACGGCACAAGTGATTTTTTCTACTTTCGGTGCTTGCCCATTCTCAGTTGTCAATTCTGCTACTTCCGCTACATAAGTATTGTGAGAATAGTAGACGCTAAACCCAAGCGGTGTCCCGGCTGCACGTGCGGATTTCCAGTTCGCTTTTTCTGCTGCTAACTGTATCACACCGATCATACGATCTGCTTCATAGTTGCCTGCTGCTTCGACTTCCGTTTTAGATTGCTCCAGCAATTCTATGCGTAGATCGACTGGATCTTTGCCCATCAGCTCTGCTAGCTCATCGAAGAAGCACTGTTCGGCGATGGCGAGTACATTGGAATAAGGCGCGCGCCAAGCTCCGGTGGTGATCTGACTATCTATTTTATGATTGTCTACTCGGTAGTCAGCAATCGCTCCAGCAGGAAAGTTATTCGGAATGACACCGTACATATTATTATTAATAGCGGCTTCTGATAAATGGTAGCCAGTCACCTTTCCATCCTTGACTGCTGCTCGGATTTTGTATTTGATCGCCGGACGATAGGTGCCTGCCAGCATATCATCTTCGCGGCTAAACACCACTTGTACAGGTATCTGCGCCAATTTAGAAATCTGTGCAGCTTCTATCGCAAAATCACCATACAATCGACGACCAAAACCACCACCCATGCGCGTCATTTCAATCTGTACTTTGGCTTCGGCGGCTTCTTTTGCCGTTTTGTCCGCTTCTTCGTCTCCAGTTTCCTCAGGTGTCAACTCCAGTAAATCTAACACTCGAGAGCGTGTCCAAGCAGGTGTCTGTATCGGACCTACGAGTCGAATCGGCTCTTGGGTCGCATCAGCAAAAAAGTTCATTGGTTCCATGCAGCTATGTGGTAAAAATGGTGTTTCGTACACTCTTTCTAGCACCTCATCTGCCTCGGCAAAAGCTTTATCAATGTCGCCATCGTTGCGGACGGCTGCTGCTTTATCGTTTTTCTCTAGTAATTTGGAGAGTTCTTCATCGTGATAAGCAGTGCTTTCTAGTTGCTGATTAGTTGTCCAATTGGCAGTCAAGGCTGCTTTACCTTTCATGGCAGCCCAAGTTGAAGTCGCGAGTACAGCAATTTTATCCGCCGTGCGTCCTTCTTCTTTCAGCGGTACTTGAAACGAAATGACTTTTTCGACACCTTCTATTTTCAATGCTTCGCTATCGTCAAAATCAACCAATGTTTGTCCAAAAGATGGCGGTCGCAGCACACAAGCATATTTCATACCTTCGATCTGTGTGTCCAAACCAAATAGTGGCTTTCCCGTCACGATGTCTTGAATATCTACATTGCGGCGACTCGTCCCGATGATGCTGAAATTCTTCTTATCTTTTAATGGCGCATCTTCCGGCACGTCTAGTGTTCCTGCTACAGCAGCTAGGTCACCATAACCCAAACTTTCACCATTCGCGGTATTTGTAATCATACCGTCTTTCGCTTCGCAGTTGGCGATGTCCGTTTCCCACTGTTGAGCAGCGGCTTGCTTGAGCATTTGTTTAGCGGTCGCACCAGCCATACGTAGCTTTTCCCATTCCTGTCGGATGGATTGGCTGCCACCTGCCACTTGTCGGGAGTACCAGTTGGTGTTCAATGCCGCTTGCTCTACGATTACATCTTCCCAGCGCACATCTAGTTCTTCAGCGACGATCATCGGCATAGAAGTCTTAATGTTTTGCCCGATTTCAGGATTGGGAGAGAAAATGGTAACTAGCCCGTTGTCTCCAATTTTGATGTAGGGCTGAAAATCAAACCATTCGGAAGGCATGACTCGCTTGACTTCTTCTTCCGATGGGCGACAGCCTGCTAGCCAGTTAAATCCAATCATCAAGCCACCTCCGGCGGTAGCAGATACGCGCAAAAAAAATCGGCGGTTGTATTTTTTATCTAAAGTCGTCATTAGATTCAGTTGTAAAATTAAGAATGCTTCATTGGTCAAAACAAGTTTTGGGCTTAACAATCACTCATTCTTCGTGCTTATCAATCCCGTTTGTAATCAATAAAAACTAACCATCCGCCGCTGCACGTATCGCTGCTTTGATGCGATTGTAAGTACCACAGCGGCAGATATTGCCACGCATAGCAGTTTCGATTTCAGCATCTGTCGGATCGGCATTGTTGTCCAAAAGGGCAGCAGCATTCATGATCTGTCCTGCTTGGCAGTAGCCACACTGAGGGACATCATGCTCTTTCCATGCGAGTTGCAAGGGATGATCGCCTTTTTCGGATAGTCCTTCTATGGTAGTGATCTTTTTTCCGGCAGCGGTCGCCACAGGAATGGCACAAGAGCGCATCGCATTGCCTTCGATATGCACCGTACAGGCACCGCACTGCCCGATGCCACAACCGTATTTTGTCCCTACAAGCTGTAGGTGGTCGCGGAGTACCCAGAGCAGCGGAGTGTCTGAGCTAGCGTTTACTTCTTGGGATGTTCCATTGACGTGGAGGGTGAAATTTGCCATGATAAAAATTGACGATTTAGTTGCCAAGAGAAGCAACAATTTTATGTTTTAAGCTTTAATTTTGTGAGCCTGCACTAAAGTTACCACTGTTCGCTCACTTTACCAAAAAATCTCACCTAGCAGCCCATATCTACTATTTTATTCTCATATTCTATCCAGATAAAACATGAACAATTCTCCGCGACAAATCGCCTTGAAAGAAGAACTCATCAATAGCTTATCGCATGGACTAGGCGTTATTTTAGGCATCATCGGTATTCCGATTTTGACTGCTTTAGCTACTATGAAGGGAAGTCCGGCTGCTATTGTCGGAGCTTCTGTTTATGGCTTCGGATTTTTGATGGTTTACGGAAGTTCAGCGATCTATCATGGCGTCACTCACCCACGTGCCAAACGCTTTTTCCAGATTTTAGATCACATCAGTATTTATCTGATGATCGCTGGAAGTTACACGCCCTTTATCTTAGCCTATCACTTCAATGGCAGCGGTATTGCATTGCTTTGTATGGTCTGGGGCATTGCGCTAGGGGGTACTATTTTCAAAATTCTTTTTGCAGCACGTTACAACATTATTTCTACGATACTCTATGTGGCTATGGGGTGGCTGGTGGTTTTATTTGGACGATCACTATTGCTGGAAATGCCGACAAGTTGCCTTATATTACTGTTAGTCGGAGGTGGCTTATATAGCCTAGGTGTCGTTTTCTTTCTGTGGGAAAGACTCAAATATAATCATGCGATTTGGCATATTTTTGTGCTAGCGGCAAGTGTGTGTCATTATGTGGCAGTGTTGATAACGTTGCTCTAGAATACGGAGCAGAAGAATAAAGAATGATGAAGTGGAACACGTATGAACTACTTCGGCATTCGATACTCTAGAACTTCCTTATGCCCACACCTGACAACCTTCCGTACAGTTGGTACAAATATCAATCTGATCGCGTCCTTTGAGCAATTGGGTGCGAAAAGAGTCGTAAGCTTCGCTATGCCAAATATCCTTGAAACTATGCTCTTTCAGATCACCCAAACGGTGGAGCGCATCCTTGTCAAAGCAGCAGGGCACCACCATGCCGTCCCAAGTGATAACGCAGGCATGCCAGAGTTTCCAACAGTGATCGAGTAGCTTGTTTTTGACTTTATATGTGCCATCTGTCTGCTGCGCGTAACGCGCATATTTCGTGATGGTTGGGATCAGGTCGTTGCCGTGTTCATAGTCGTAAACTTGAGCGGTTTTTAGCTTCACTTCATCAATGCCAATTTCATTTGCTAGCTCATAGATGTCATCTATTTGATGCTCATTCGGGCGCACGACTAGAAATTGGAAAATCAAGTGAGGCGTCTTCGACTTTAGTTTTTTCTTCCATTTGACCACATTTCTTGCCCCTTGCAGCACGCTTTCCAAGTTGCCGGCTTTTCGGTAGTTTTCGTAAGTTTCTTGGGTCGTTCCATCGACAGAAATAATCATTCTATCCAGACCGGATTCTATTGTTCTACGAGCGTTGTTGTCATTCAGGAAGTGTCCGTTGGTGGAAGTGATCGTATAGATTTTTTTTTCGTTGGCGTATTTGACCATGTCCAAAAACTTGGGATTGATGTAAGGTTCACCTTGGAAATAGAAAATCAGATACATCAAGTCTTTATGCAACTCATCTATGGTATCTCTGAAAAAGTCCTCTTTCAAATTACCTGTCGGGCGCGTGAAAGCACGCAATCCGCTAGGGCACTCCGGGCATCGTAAGTTGCAAGCCGTCGTCGGTTCTATCGAAATCGTAAATGGCATCCCCCACTGCATCGGTCGTCTGCGCCAGCGGGTCGCATAAAAGGAACTAATGACTTTGGCGGCATTCCAAGCGCGGCGAGGCGTCATTTTGGAGAGGAAATTTAGGGTATCATGGTGATAGAATTTCATAATGAAGTTGCTAGCGTGATGTGTTTATCAATCAACTTTCTGAGGTGCAGCAAAGCTACTCCAAAATGTAATGTTTGGGTTCAGATGTGTGTTAAAAGGTTGAAAATGATGGTTGTGTTTCTTCTTTTACAATTGTGTATTGACTACTTCCCAGAATTGTGTCACTCGATGTGTCCAAGTATTTTGCTTGGCGACAGCGACGCGTCCTTGCTGTTTTTCTTGATTGTTTTCTGCCAAAGCCGTATCAATATTTTGCAAAAAAGCGTCATGATCGTCAGCTAGATAAATGACCTCTTTGAAGCCTCGGATGTCTTCAGAAAAATTGGTAGACAGGACAGGTTTTCCGGCAAAAAGGTACTCGTTGATTTTGAGGGGATAAATGCTAGCGGTCAGCGTGTTTTTCAAAAACGGAATGATGGTGCAGTCAAAATGCTGTAGATACTTCGGGAGCTCGCGAATGTTTTTGCTGCCCGTAAAAATGACATTTGGTGTCTGATGTAGACCGACTGCTTTGTAGTCTTCGCTATTCGTAGGCCCTACGAGTACGAGGGTTTTATCGGTATGCGCATCTGCGATCTTTTTGAGCAATGGATAGTCAATGCGCGAACCATCCATGTTTCCGGTAAAACCAATCATAGGGGTTTGTACATTGCTGATTTCTGCTGGGCGCGCGTAGTTTTCTGTCAAAGCCTTCTCGAAGATGCTGTCATCTACGGCATTGTGGAGGATGTGGGTATTCGGATTGAGTGATCGTTTGAGTCGTTGGAGTTCTTTGGAAGTGACAATACAGAGGTCAGCTTTCTGTATGGTCTGATTTTCTAAGGGCAACCAATGTTTGGCAGTATATACTTCTTGCGCCATGTCATCTATACATTGATAGACATTCAGCAGTGGCTGAAAAGATCTTGGCAAGACGCCAGCTACAGAAGGATTGAAGCAATTGAAATAAATGTAATTCTTGATATTGTATTGGTCGATGGTTCGTTGAATGCTTTTGAGCACGACGTTTTCGTTCCATTGCTGAAGCCGATCATAACTATTCCCTTTCGGCAAAAAATTGATAGGCAAAATGGCAGGCGGATGTACAGCAACGACATTGTCCGGCAGGTCGGGAATGTGCTCAAAACGAGTCGTCCGTGTCCACTGTTCCTTCATCCTCATCTGTACCTGATGTGTGTCTTTTCGCGTCCATAAATCTTTGAGCGTGAAAGGTGGGTTGATGTAAAAAATGCGCCGCCCTTCTTTAGCGAAAGCACGAGTAAAAGAGAGAGAGACCGAAGAGTAAGGATGATCCCAAGGGAAAAGCGTGAAGTAAATCAGGTCGATATTTTGTGCGTTCATGCTGTCGAATTGGATATGTCTGCTGTGGAATGATCTTTAGAAAAGGAGCAGGATATTTTCTTTATAGCGAAAGAATGGTCGAATAGGTTCGGGTAAAGCCTATTGTTTTGACAAATGAATTTTTTGTTCACTACTTAGCCGACCTTTCAACAAAAAATAGTATAATTGCGGCAAGCTTGGAGGTTATACCCGACCTCAACTACACGTAATTTTTCAGCACCATTTCTGATGCAAACTGATTGATAATGAAGAAATTAGTTGTATCATGAACGTACTGTGGGCGCTTAAACAAGTAGACAAATGAAAATAGTTATCAACCTAATCCTACTATTAATTACTGTTGCTTTGGGCTATATGTTGGTCAATAGTATCCGTGAGCCTATTGCATTTCAAGAAGCAAAAGACAAAAGAGAACAGGCCGTCATCAATCGTTTGATGGACATCCGTAAGGCTCAAGAAATGTTCCGCGACATCAAAGGTGGCTTTGCACCGAACTTTGACACCTTGCAGTATGTGTTGGAAAATGACAGCTTTGCCATCATCAAGATCGAAGGAGACGAAGATGCTACCGGTGCTGATGCGCAAGCGATACGTAGAGATACGACTTATAAGTCTGCCCTTGACTCTATTCGAGCGATGGGGTTGCGTTTGGACTCGCTACGTCATGTTCCGTACTCGAACAAAATGTTTGACATCGCGGCAGATACGTTGACTTATCAGCAAACTTTGGTGAGTGTAGTAGAAGTAGGGACCAAGCGATCTTACTTCATGGGCAAATACGCGGATGACAAATATGCGCGTTATGACAACAGCTATAATCCGAACACCACGATCAAGTTCGGCGATATGAACTCCCCAAAATTAGCGGGCAACTGGGAATCCAAGTAATAGGAGACTACAACAGGAACTACAGTTGCTTTGTCACACCAGATTACTGAGTAGAAGCATTTAAGGTTTGGGGGTATCACAAACAACAATAACCGACGAGCTTTTTAGTCAAAAAAAAGCACATCAATACAAGCTGTCCATTCTGATAGGAGTGGACAGCTTTCTCTATATGGTCTTTGATAAAGACAAATATGTCTTGCTGTTGAAAGATCATGCTTTTGACCATCCGCCTAGTGCTACTCGACTGCCCGGCACGAACATTTTACAATATGTAGAGCAAGATCGGCTACTCAAATTGCCTTACTCAGCGGTCAAAATTGCCTATCTGAGTTCGACTCAGACCTTTGTGCCCAATCGCTTGTATCATCCCGATCAAAAGCACATTTATTTAGATCACATCGCAGAGGTCAAGAACGATTGTGTCGTCCGGTCGGATGATTTAAGCCTACTGCGTGCTCAAAATGTCTATACCGTAGACAAAGCGGTACTGAATCTGATGCAGCAGCTTTTTGTGCGTGCCAAGCATTTTCATTTGAGTTCTGCGCTCTATTTGGGGTATCGACAATGCTGTGATCTATCTCCCAACAATCTGTTTCTGAACGTGCGCGATCACCACGCGCAGTTTTTTCTTTTTGAGCATCAGAAACTCATTTTCAGCAATCAGTTTTCGATCAGCAGCAGCGACGATCTCGTCTATTTTACTTTACTTGTTTATCAGCAACATCACCTTTCTACGACTCAGCAATCCATCAAAGTGTCGGGTGATTTTGAAGAAGGTGGCGATCATCATCGGGCACTCAGTCGCTACATCAAATTGATCTATCCGGTTGCTTCTAACATTGCATATCAGTCGAGAGAAAGCAATCAAGCACAACTGAATCAGCATCGCTTTTTCGATTTGCAATCCATCGAGATGTGCGCTTGAGACTAGGGCAAACGCATCAAAAGTATGATAAGTAATAGTTGTCGTATGGAGCAAGTGTGGAACACGTTTTACTTAGGTGGCGGATGGCGAAAGGGCAGGTTCGACGGAGGAGTTTGCCATTTCTAGACCTTTTGATTCGTTTT